>CAYVOE010000502.1:0-3840 GCA_964452795.1 uncultured Nitrospiraceae bacterium | reverse complement strand
ACGCGGTCATCGACGAGATGCTCGGGCACCTCGACGCGTTGATCGCGTCCATCCACGCCTTCGACCCCACCGTGCGCATCGGGCTGCTTCCGCCTCCGCCCCCGGCCGCCAGCCAGGACGCCTTCGGCGCCGCCTACGGTTCCGGTCAGACGCGCCGCCAGTATCGACGGAACCAGCACCGTACCGTCGAGCGCCTCCACGCCCACTACGACGGGCGCGCAGCGGAGGGCCTCTCCGTGGTGCCGGTGTACCTCAACCTCGACTCGGTCCATAACTACCCAACCGCGACCGCGCCCTGGAATGCCCGGACCGACGAGGAAGGCGCGCGCCAGGCCGACAGCGTACACCCGGCCGTTTCGGGCTATCGTCAGATCGGCGACACCGTATGGGCCTGGCTCGTAGGGAGGATGGGGGAGGAGGCGCCGTCGCCGGAGGGGACACCGTAGCGTCGTCCGGCCTCGGGAACTCAGATATAGACGTTGTGGTAAATAGGTATGATTGTGTGATTCGGTGTCAGTCCTCCCGTCCTCTTCCCTATCCCTCGGCGTCGTCGCGATTTCGGCGTGACCCTTCTCGCAGGATCGATTATGATAGGCTCGATCCGGCCTGATACGGTCGAACCTGTGGCCCCATGCTTCGATGCGGGGGAGAAACGCGAGGATAGGAAGAATGGCAAAGAGCGGCAAGAAGCGCGGCGACAAGAAGGTCTACCTGATATCGAACGGCGACGACCGACAGCCGGCGTGCCTGGTGAGTTGGCCCAAGCAGGAGGAGACGCTGAAGGCGGTCAAGAAATCCTTCGCGAAACTGGGGGTCGAGACCGAGGTTCTGCCCAAGTACGACTCCAAGCGCCGGCACGGATTCCTGTCGCGCCAATGCGAGGGCGCCGAGGTTTTCTCGAAGATCGACCCCGACGCGCCCGTCGTGGTGGTGGTGAGCTGTTGGGCCTATGCCCATCACGTGACGGGGCCGCTCCAGACCCACCGCGGTCCCATCCTGATCCTGGCGAACTTCAGCGGCACCTTCCCCGGGCTGGTGGCGCTCCTCAACCACGCCGCGTCGCTCGACCGGCTTGACGTCCCCCACTCGCGCCTGTGGACTGAGTCCTTCGACGACGACTTCTACATGCGGGGGCTCGAGTCCTGGGTCCGGACCGGCCGCATCGACCACGACATGTCGCACCTCACCGACGCGGCCGAGCTCAAGCTCTCGTCGAAGGCCAACAAGTTCGGCCAGCAACTCGCGGCGGACATCAAGCGCGAAAAGCGCATCATGGGCCAGTTCGATCCCGGGTGCATGGGTATGATGAACGCGGTCATCAGTCCGGCCAAGGTGGGCGCCCTCGGCATGCCCATCGAGTACCTCAACCAGTCGGACCTGGTGGCCGAGATGGACCTCGTGGACGACGCGGAGGCCCAGAAGCACCTCGACTGGCTGCTCAAGAAGGGGGCCTGGTTCGACTGGGGCACCAGCGAGGCGGAGGGACTCACCCACGCCCAGGTGCTTAATCAGATGAAGATGTACACCGCCGCCTGCCGCTACGTGCCCCGCTACGGGCTCGCGGCCCTGGGCATTCCCTACCAGTTGGGCCTGGTGCGCGTGGCCTCGGCGTCGGACCTCGTCGAAGGCATGCTCAACAACGCCGACCGACCGCCCGTGCGCGATCCCGAGACCGGCAAGATCATCGCCCGGGGCAAGCCGATCCCCCACTTCAATGAAGGCGACCTCGGCGCGGGCATCCCGCAGCGGCTGATGTTCGACATCTACGAACGCAAGGGCATGCCCGCCGAGACCACCCTCCACGACGTACGCTGGGGCGGCGACGTGGACGGCAAGTTCGTGTGGATCTTCGAGATCTCCGGCGGCGCGCCCCCCGAGCATTTCGGCGGCTGGAAGTACACCAAGGTCTACCGCCAGCCCCCGGCGTACTTCCCCAAGGGCGGCGGGACCTGCTCGGGCGTGTCCAAGCCCGGCGTCATCACCTGGGCCCGATTCTACGAGGCCTTCGGCGAGATCGGCATGGACTGCGGCACCGGCGAAGTCCTGGAACTGCCCGAGGAAGAGGTCACCGCGCGCCTGGAAGCCACCGACAAGCAGTGGCCCATCGCCAACGTCCACGTCCCCGGGTACGACCGCGACCAGCTCATGGCGTCCCACATGTCAAACCACATCGTCATGGGTTACGGCGACATACTGCCCGAGCTCGTCGCCACGTGCCTGCACCTGGGCATTCCCACCCGGGTGGCCGGCGACGCGCGCGACAGCCTGGGATAGGCCCGACTCCGGTCGCATGGCCGGATCGTTACAACCATTCCGCCGGGCGGCGTCGGACCTTCCGCGCCGCCCGGTGTGTCGAGCAAGGACGGTATACCGATGCCGGGGCAGTCGATCAGACGGGACGTGAATCGGGAGGGGAGAAGGCCTCTGACTCCACTCCATTCGATCGTCAACGACTTCGTCGGCCTGAGCTGCCGGAACCCCGTGGCCTTCTACACCTTCCCCTACGACGAGAGCCGCGAGGCCACCCCGGTCGACCCGGAGTGCGCGGCGCGCCAGATGGGGATTACGTCGCGATACCGGGCCAACCTCGACGTGCCGCCCCACAACCACGAATTCTACGAGATCACGGTGGTCCGTGAAGGCGCGGCCGTCCACCATACCGACACGGCGGATACGGAAGTGGGACCGGGCAGCGTCATCGTCGTTCCTCCGGGGATGGTTCACGCCTTCACCGAGTTGCGCGGGCTGGTCGTCACCAACATCTACTACCAGAGCGAATGGCTTTCCGAAGAGCTGCGGCTGTTGTTGAAGCAGGAGGGTCTTATGGCCCTCTTCCTGGCGGCGGACCTCTTCGGCCACCCCGGTTTCAAGCGCATCTATCTCTTCCGCATCGAAGACGAGGCGCTCGACGCCTGTTTGGGGGAGTTGCGAGACTTCATCCGGGCCATCAATCGGCCGTCTCCCCAGACGCGCCTTGCGAACCTCTGCTTCCTCAAGTTCCTGTGCATCCTGAGCGTGGCCTACTGCACCTACAACGACAGCATCGGCGTGTTGCCGTTTCGGCCGGAGACCTGGGCCGTCCTCGAGGAGATGGAAGACGCCCTGCTCGGAGGACGCTCGTTTTCGCTGTCGACCACGGCCCGCCGACTCGGACTCTCGACCCGTCACCTCAGCCTGATCTTCCTGCGCGACGTGGGGCTCCGTCCGACGGCGTATTTCCTGCGGCGCCGGGGCCAGCACGGCGCCCGCCTGCTCCTGCGGCCCAACGCCACCATTACGGACGTGGCGCTCCACCTCGGCTACGCCGACACGGCCCATTTCAGCAACCAATTCCGAAAACTCTACGGTCTTTCGCCCACGGAATACCGTGAACGGTTCAATCGATAGGCCAACCCGCCTGCCTTCCTGTTGGACCCCAGTCCCCCGATTCAGGGGAAGCTCGAATTCAATCGTGCTCTTCGGCTGCCCACATTGGAACGCTTCGAGTCATTATTGCGTAAGTTGTTGAATTAAAAACGTTTGGGTAATGGATATCCCGGGAAGGTACTTCCTGCGCTGTCCGGAGCATATTACTTTACTTCAAGATATTTGAATCCGCATGCAAGCAATTGGAACCACCCCTTTTCTATGATGCAGGGGCCCGGAGAGGAGAACGGGCCAGTCGAGTTTATTTGTTGCCCTATGAACCGCCGTTTCACGTGCAAAACGGCAAGTCCAAAAGGGAGATTTCAAACGCCATGATTCGGAAATCGGGTTTCACTCTCATCGAGCTGCTGGTGGTGATTGCCATCATCGGCATCCTGGCGGCGATTCTGCTGCCGGCCCTGGCTCGGGCGCGGG
>CAYVOE010000501.1:0-3841 GCA_964452795.1 uncultured Nitrospiraceae bacterium | reverse complement strand
CACGCGTCACCTGGCGCCGCAGTACCAGCAGGTCTCGCAGGTTCAAGCCGCGTGTTCGGAGCAGGAGCGGCCCTCCGTGGAAATCCATACGAGAGGAGGCTTTACCCCGGTTCTGCCCATTGCGTCTGTGGGCGCCTACACAGAGCGACGCGGCAATCTTTACCTATGAGATGCCTTCGGGAACGGAGTCAATGGCTCATGTGAGATTGCCGCGTCGCTCCTGGATGGGTGCCCATCGAGGCCATGGAAGCAACCACAGACAGCCTCTCCGTTCCGCTGTACTCGAACAGGGGCCCGCTCCTCGCAATGACGGGGTATGTCATGGCGCGGGAGCGGGTTGAGCGCAGTCCCCGTCGTCCTGCACGGGGAGGCCATCGCACACTTGCTTACGCACATTCCCCCCTCCGCGCGAGGCGGTTACCGAGGACCCGCGTATGCGCCCCGGCTACTCGACCACGGCGACGGAGTCGAGGACGAAGTTGAGCTCCACGCTCTCCTCGTCCGGCACGACGATCTCCCGGCGCAGCCGAGGCCCGCGGCTCTCCTCCCCCGAGAGGGCGTCCACGTCCGTACCGGACGCGGCCGCGCTCGCCACGTAGACCTCGAGGATGTAGGTGCCGGGTTCCAGGTACTTGATCGTGTAGACGCCGTCCACGTCCCGGACCGCTTGCCCCGCCTGGTAGCGCGCCGCCTCGAGCAGGTCGGCGAATTCCGTGGCAGACACCTCTTCGGGGGCGGGCCCGCCGGGGCGCCGCAACAGGATGCTGACCGTGTCGCCCGCGTCCGCGCCCTCGATGCGTCCCGCCAGGGTTACATGGCCGCGGGGGCCGAGGTCGAGCGGTCCGTCCTGGCCCTCGACGATCTCCACCACCTGCTGATGGATCTGCATCCCCATGAAATTCCCGACGGCCAGTTGGGCGGGGTCGAAGACCTGGACCACGTACTCGCCGGGGGTGATGCGGTCGAGGTTGTAGGCGCCGTCGACGTCGGTGGTGACCGTATACACGCCGCCGGGTCCGACAAGCTGCAGCATCTTGTAGGCCATGGGGTCCTCGCCGAGCTTGTAGTTTCCGCGGATGCGGCCGCCGGCGGAGAGGACGACGTCGACGCCGGTAACGTCGGCATCGCCGATCTCGACCGATTGGGCGGGAGCGTTGGCGAAGCCTTCGTGCGAAACCGTGAGCTTGTAGACGCCCGGTTGAAGGCCCTCGATCGCGAAGGCGCCGTCGACGTCGGTGGTGGCCGTCTTCCCGGGCAGCGTCACCACCAGAATCTCCGACATCGCACCGAGGGATTCGTCCTGATCCCGGGGCACAAGCTTCACGGCGGCCCCTTCCACGGGGGCTCCCTGCATGTCGCGGACGCGGCCGGCGTACCGGACGCCCGGATTGAGCCGGACCGTCGTTTCCACCGCCTCCCTCGGACCGACGGTCACAATCGCCGATCCCCGCACCTTCGAGCCCGACCACGCCTCGACGCGATAGGTGCCGGCCGCCAGGTTGGCGAATCGGAAGGCGCCGTCGGAGTCGGTCTGAGCGGCATCGCCGCCGCCGACCCGGGCCTCCCAGATGCCGTCCCGGTCTTCCGCGTGCAGCACCACGTCGCACGCGCCCGCGGGCGCGCCGGCGGCATCGAACACCGTACCCCGCACTTCGCCGCCGGGCGCGAGGACCACCCGCAGATCGTCCCCCAGCGCGATGTCGTCGAGGTCGGCCCGGCCCGCGTCCGCCACGGCGGCCAGCGCGAAGGTGGCGCCGTTGAGCCCCTCAAAGACGAAGGCGCCGTCGCCGTCCGTCGTGCCGCTTTGGGTCTCGTTCACGCGGGCCCCCAGCGTCTTGATATACACACGGGCCTGGGCCACGGGCGCATCGGACCCGTCCACCACGACGCCGGTGACTTTCCGCTCCTGCGGATCGAGGGCACCCGGAGGCAAATCGAATTCGATGCCCGCCACCTCGTCGACGCCGTCAACCTCGATGTGACGGGGTTCGGAAGCGTTGGAGTAATAGGCGGGACCGGCCTGCCGGGATGAGCCCGAGCCCAGGGTATACAATCCCGCGGGGACGCCTTCGAACCGAAATACGCCCCCCGCTTCCGTCCGAGCGATCAGCCGGTTCGTATCGTCGTCGCCGAGCAGCGCGTCGAGCTCCGGCAGAAGGCTCACGTCGACCCCCTCCGCGGGACGTCCGTCCACGTGCCGCACCACGCCTGACACCACGCTGCCCCCGGCAATCGTCAGGTCGAGGGCATAGGGAGACTGCCCTGAAGGAACACGAAGAGGCCCGGCCGCGGCCCGGACATGGCCCTCCGCGCGGATCAGGATGCGGTAGTCGGTATCGAAGCGCAGCCCCCGGAGCGCGTACTCGCCCGAATCGTCGGACAACGCCTTCGCGACCAGGTTCTTCGCCTGAATTTCCGCCCCCGACTTGAGCGCCGCCTCCAGCACCGGCGTCGGCATCGCCCGCAGCCGCGCCCCGGCCACCGGACGGCCTTCGCCGTCGCGCACCGTCCCCGCCACGACGGCGGCGGGCTCGACGACGAGATCGGCCCCCTCCAGGGTTTCGCCCGCTTGCAGGGTCACAAACGCCGGCTTGAGCTCGGCGGATACGACATCCCGCTCCGATCCGTCGACGATAAGGTTGTAGCTGCCGGGCTCGAGGCCGGTGATGCGATAGGCGCCGTCCTCGTCCGTCACGGCCGACGCCCCCACGCCCGGGTCGGAATGGGCCGCGCTCCGGTGCGGCCGCGCGGAAATCCTGATTCCCCTCATGCCTTGTCCCGCGTCCGCGTCGACGATCGTCCCCGCAATGACCGCTTCGGGATGCAGGCGAAAATCGATGCGCGGCGCCACGCCGTGCTCGGGCGTGACCCGTCGCCGGGTGGCGCCATAGCCGTCGGCGCTACAGCGAACCCCTTCGTAAAGAGTGCCCCCCGGCACGTCGAAGGCGTAAGACCCCTCCTCGTCCGCCTCCATCGTCTGGAGTTCGTCGCCGTCGCCGTCGTCGGACTCCGCTATCAGGACCAGGACGGCTCCCGGCACCGGCTCGCCCGTGTCGGCGTCAAATACCGTGCCGAACACCGTGCGGTCGCCCCCTCTCGACGTCGTCGGGGCAAAAGGACTGATCCCCGAGCCCCGAACCCCTGCCGGACGATCTCCCTGCCCCGCAGCCGCCGGCACCGGTACGCTGATGGGAGTCGGCCATTGCCGCCACACGACATAGGCCGCCGCCGCAACCAACAACAGCAAGGCCGCCCACGCCGCAAGTTTGCCCGACGTCATTATCAACTTCTCCGCGTCCGTGCGCCCGCACGGCTCCTCCGGCCGAAGACGGGCCTCCCGCGCCCGGTGCCCCGGCAATTCCCCGTGTCAGAATACCACCCCACCCCCGTAAACGCTATTCCGACGGAACAAGTCCCTCGTCAACGTGTGCGGGTGCGCCCGCATCGTCGGCGTGTCGACGATACGTCGCCCCCGTTTGGCGCACGGGCCGTCGAGGATACGCCTATAGCCTTTAATCTACAAGGGATGCAAAGGGGATGCGGTTCGGGATACGGCGCGACGACGACCGAAACCTCTGAGAATTTTCCGGCGTCGCGCCATATTATTTGTATCACAAACTCTTCCAAATGTAAAGAGCCTTGGACCTGTATGTCCCGGTTATCGCGCTGATCCCGCACGCAAGACGCGCCAATCCAAGCAAAGCGATCCTGTATGCAAAGCGGTGGGAAGGCCGCGATTGGCTCGATTCCGAAGCAGAGGACTAGTAGAAGAGGAAGGGCCACGGGACCGCCCCGGGCCCGGCATCGGGCGCAGCGGGGCGGTTTTCTGGAGAAGGTCGAG
>CAYVOE010000500.1:0-3842 GCA_964452795.1 uncultured Nitrospiraceae bacterium | reverse complement strand
CTGGGTACGCCGACACCCCCTTCCTTTTCCCCGAAGGGAATACATACGCAGCGCTTCAGGTCAGCGATTAGACGGGACCGTCTCGCCACCGACATCCGCCCCATACGTCGTAAGCCTACGAGGACTGCGCTGGCCGCGGCTGTGAGCCTGCCCCTACCCGTCATTGCGAGGAGCGGCCCTCCGTGGAAATCCATACGAGAGGAGGGGTTACGCCGTTCCGCTCATGCCGTCTGTGGGCGCCCACACAGAGCGACGCGGCAATCTTTACCTATGGTAGGACGATGACTTCGCGGACAAGGGTGGCTGGCTCATGTGAGATTGCCGCGTCGCTCCTGGATGGGTACACATCGAAGGCATGGGCGCAACCGCAGGTTGTTTCTCCGTTTCCCTGTACCCCCACAGGAACCCGCTCCTCGCAATGACGGGATGTCTCATTGCGCAGGCACAGGTTGAGCGCAGTCCTCGTAGCACTACGACGGGTAGGGCGGATGTCGGTGGCGGAACGATCGCGGTCCATTGCCGACCTGAAGCGCCGCGTATCTATCCCCTTCGGGGAATTTCCCTCACGGGCGGGCGGCGATCCCGGAATTGCCGGAGCGATGGGGCTCGGGTAGAATCGGCCCATGCATAGGCAGCCGGAGATCCTCGACACCACCCTGCGGGACGGGTCGTATGTCATCGACTTTCAATTCACCGCGGAAGATACGGCCCTCATCGTATCGGCCCTCGAATCCAGCGGGATCCGGCTGATCGAGGTCGCCCACGGCCTGGGGCTGGGAGCCGCCCGGGCCGGCAAGGGGGATCAGGCCGCCTCGGACGAGGAATACCTCCGGGCGGCGGCGGAGGCGACGCGGTCGGCCCGGTTCGGCGCCTTCTTCATCCCCGGCATCGGCACCGAAGACGACCTGCACCTGGCGGCGGACTGCGGCGCCCACTTCATCCGAATCGGTACCAACGTGACCGAGGTGGAGGCGGGTCGGCCCTTCATCGCGCGGGCCAAAGACCGGGGCCTCACCGTCTTCGCCAATTTCATGAAATCCTATGCCGTATCGGCGGACGAGTTCGCCCAGCGGACGCGAGAGGCCTACGAGTACGGCGCCGACTATGTCTGCCTCGTGGACTCGGCGGGCGGCATGCTCCCCGAAGACGTGCGGGCCTACGTCGAAGCGGCGCGGGCGGAGTGCCCGGTCCGCCTCGGTTTTCACGGCCATGACAACCTCTGCATGGCGGTGGCGAACTCCCTCGAGGCCTGGCGGGCGGGCGCCGAGGTCCTCGATTCGTCGCTGCAAGGTCTGGGGCGCTCGGAAGGCAACGCGGTCACCGAAGTGCTGGTGGCCCTGTTGCAGAAGCACGGCTGCCTGGAAGACGCCGACGTAAACGGCCTCATCGACACGTCCGATGCCTTCATCCGCCCCCTGATTCACGAACGGGGCCGGTCGGGCCTCGGCATCACGGCCGGCCGCGCCCAGTTCCATTCTTCCTTCCTGGGACGGGTGCTCACGGCGGCCACGCAATACGGCGTGGACCCGCGGGACCTGATCCTGGGCCTCTGCGAACGGGACCGCGTCGACGCGCCCATGGACCTCATCCAGGCCGTCGCCGAGGATCTGGCCGCCCAGGGACCCCGCACGCCGATCCGCGTCGACATCGCCGCCTCCACCGCCGCCGTGCCCCGGGGATTCAACGACCAGGTGCGGGAGCGGGCCCGGGAACTGAAGGAGAAGTCGCGAAAGCGGGGCCAGGTCTCGGTGTTCAACGTCGTCGTGAGCCCCTACGAACTCACCCACGTGTCCCCCTTCGTGGAAACGGGCTACGGCTGCGCCCTGTCGAACGTGATGCTGGCGGAGCCGGACCGCCTCGAGGACGTGCTGCGGGCCGTGGACGGCTGGGTGGACTACGTGCTGCTCGACGCCGGCGGCCGGACGGTCCCCGACGACGTCCTGCGGTCCACGCGCATCCTGCACTACGTCGACCACGAAATGTGGGCCCGGGCCACGGTCACCCACGTGGCGCTCCTGCTCGGGGGAAGCCTGGACGGCAAACGGCTGGCCGTGACGGGCGTGCCCCCGTTGGCCGGACGGGCCGCCGTGGCCCTGAGCGCCCTGGGCGCGGATGTGTCGCTCGATTCCTCGCTCGAACCCGAAGGAGAGGCCCTGGCTCGCCTGGCCCCGGGGGTCGCGTTGCGGCCCTTGGCCGAGTCCGCGGCTGATGCCGACGCGGTCATCTCCCTGTCGCCCCGTCACCCCGCGGTCGCGGCCGACCTGGTGGACAAGATGCGGCCCGACGCCCTGCTCTACGACGGCGGCATCGGGTCCCTCGAGCGCGAAGCCGTACCCCGGGCGGAAGCGCGGGGCCTGCGCGTGGTCCGCGTGGATCTCCGGCCGAGCCTCGCCGCCACGGCCCTGGAACTCCTGGGCATGGAGCGGATCGTGACGGATCACATGGGCCGCGATCGGTGGGAAGGCGTCAGCGTGGTGGCCGGGGGTCTCATCGGCCGCGAAGGCGAGGTCATCGTCGACAGCATCCGCTGCCCCACCCGCGTCATCGGCATCGCCGACGGCAAGGGCGGGATCCTGCGGGCCGACGCCGACACAGAGGCGGTCCGCATCGTGCGCCGCCACATCGCCGAGCGCCTCCTCGGCTCACACCTCCCGGCGCCCACGGGAAAGTAACCCGCGGCGCGTCAGGTCAGGCCGGTGCCCGTGGCGGTGGCGGGGTCGGGCAGCTTGTCGTCGTAGATTTCGACCTCATACTCTTCGTAGAGTTTCTTCATCATCTTCGCGATGAGAATGGGCGGAAGGAGCATGGGACGGGCTTCCTCGACCGTCAGCGACTGGGCGGGCGCGTGCTGAAGCACCTTCAACACGAGGTAGAACCCCGGCATCTGCTCGACCCCTCCCGTGGGCGCGACCCGCTCGGACGGCGGCATGAACACGGGTCCCAGGACCTGTCCCGGCTGGGCCCCCGACACCTGCTGCCAGAACCCGCGGAACTTGTCGTTCGGATTGTTTTCCATGGAGATCTGCATCACCGAGTTCGGATCCACGGCCCGGTAGACGTCGGCGATCTGCTCGAAGGGCTCCCCGGCGTCCACCCGCGCCTTGACCTTGGCCGCCTCCGCCCGGGCCTGGGCGTCGGGCAGGCCCATGAAGGCGATCCCCAGGAACTCGACCTTCTCGAAGCTGTTGAGCTGGTCCTTCTGCATGTCGTACTCTTCCTTGAGCTCCGCGTCGGACACCACCAGGGTGCCGGCGGTCAGGGCCTGGCGCGCGCGAAAACCCACCGCCGATTCGCCAATGGCCTGCTCGTAGAGTTTGTCGATACCGATTTCCCGCTCTTCCTTCATGGCCTGGATGTCGAACTCGCTGAGGTCATACTCCTTGAGGCGCTCCGGCGGGATCTGGGTCATGCGGAGCACTTCCGGGTGCATCTGGTCGTACACCTGGGCCACTTCCTCGCGCTTGATGTCGATCTTGCCCTCTTCCAGCAGCTTTTGCCCCAGGTCCTGGCGGATCTTGTTGTCGATGTACCGGCGAAGCACCGCCTGGAGATCGCCCTTGTTCTGGATGATGGGCCGTTCGTCGTCCGGCATGCTGCGCAGGTGTCGGGCCAGGTCGCCCCGGGTGATGTTTTCGCCATTCACGCGGGCCACCACGATCCCGTCCGGATCCGTCATCCACGTGCAGCCGACCACACCGGCGCACACCGCAAGAACCAGGACCCGAAAATAGGGATTCCGGAACGTCATCTTCCACCTCACACTGAGCCCATGTATACTTTTCGACAGTGTATCATGCCCCCGAGAGGGTACGGTAACGGTGAGCCGCGGCCCTTCCCTCTGT
>CAYVOE010000499.1:0-3872 GCA_964452795.1 uncultured Nitrospiraceae bacterium | reverse complement strand
TCCGACATGTCGAAACGCACGAAATGGACGCCGAGCACCGCCGCGAGCTGTCGCGCGACCTCGGTCTTGCCCACGCCCGTGGGACCGGTGAACAGGAAGCAGCCGACGGGCTTGTCGGCCGGACCCAGGCCGGCGCGAGAACGCTTGATGGCCGTGGCCACGGCGTGAAGGGCCTCGTCCTGGCCGAAGACGACCTGCTTGAGCTCCGCCTCGAGCTGCTCGAGCCGGTCCTTGTCGGAATGGGACACGCGCCGGGTCGGGATCTTGGCGATGTCCGCCACGATGGCCTCGACGTCCACCGGGCGGATGGTCCGGCGCGAACCGGGCCGCAGCAGGCGCGTGTTGGCGCCGGCCTCATCGATGACGTCGATGGCCTTGTCGGGCAGGTACCGGTCGTTGATGTGCTTGGCCGAGAGTTCCGCCGCCGCCCGGAGCGCCCCGTCGGTGTACCGGATGCCGTGGTACTCCTCGTAGCGCGACTTCAGCCCCTTGAGGATGCGATAGGTCTCCTCCACCGTGGGCTCGTGGATCTCGATCTTCTGGAACCGGCGCGACAGGGCCCGATCCTTCTCGAAATGCTGCTTGTACTCTTCGTAGGTGGTGGACCCGATGCAGCGGATCTCGCCGGAAGCCAGCACGGGCTTCAGGATGTTCGAGGCATCCATGGAGCTGTCGGTGGTGGCGCCGGCGCCGATCACGGTGTGAATCTCGTCGATGAAGAGGATGACGTTCTTGCGCTTGGTCAGCTCCTGGATCACGCCCTTGAGCCGCTGCTCGAAATCGCCCCGGAACCGGGTGCCCGCCAGCATGGCCGCGAGATCCAGCGAGAGGATCTGGGCGTTCCGAAGCACGTCGGGCACTTGTCCCTCGTGGATGCGCAGCGCCAGGCCCTCGACGATGGCCGTCTTGCCCACGCCCGGCTCGCCCACGTAGATGGGATTGTTCTTGCGGCGCCGGCACAGGACCTGCACCGTCCGGCGGATCTCGTGGGCGCGTCCGATGAGCGGGTCGATCTTGCCCTGGGCCGCCCGTTTCGCCAGGTTCACCGTGTACTGCTCGAGGGGACTGCGCTTGGACCGGCCGGCCTCGTCGGCGGCCGGTTCCTCGAGAGGATCCACGGCGTCGCTGTCGTAATCCATCTTCGACACGCCGTGGGAGATGTAGTTGAGCACGTCGAGCCGCGAGATCCCCTCCCGTTGGAGGAAATACGCCGCGTGGGAATCTTCCTCTTCAAACATGGCGGCCAGGATGTCGCCGGCGTCGACCTCGCGCTTGCTCGAGTGTCGGACGTGGGCAATGGCGCGCTGCATCAACCGCTCGAAGGCCACCGTCTGTTGAGGCACGTGGCTGCGGTTGCGCGGGACCGTATCCAGTTCGTTGTCGAAGAAGAAGCTCAGGGCGTCGCGGAGGCTTTTTACGTTTCCTCCGCAATTCACGATAATCTCGCGACCGTAGGGGTCGTCCAGCAGGGCATAGAGGAGGTGCTCGACGCAGAAGTATTCGTGCCGACGCCGACGGGCCTCCCGCAGCGCTGAACTCAGCGTGGCTTCCAGTCCTTTGCTGATCATCGAACGAAGGGTCTTCCTTAACTTGTGAAACCGGCGCCGATCCGTGCGGTTCCGGCGCCCGATACGGTTGAAACCCAACTACAACTGTAGGCGCCGGCCTTGAAGGCGCGGCTACTCAGGCTCCATGGAGCAACGGAGCGGAAACCCTTCCTGCCGGGCCAAGGTATGGACCTCGGAGATTTTCGTTTCGGCCACTCCAGCCGTGTAAACACCGCAGACACCCAATCCATTCGTGTGGATCTGCAGCATGATGTCAACCGCCTCCGGCAGCGGTTTACGAAACACGGAACGCAACACCTGCACCACGAACTCCATCGTGGTGTAGTCGTCGTTGTGCATCAACACGCGGTACCGCACCGGCGGCTTCAACTGCGGTCTTACCCGGGTCAGCGTATCTCCGCGGCTTCCCGGAACATACTCACCCAACGCAGCGGCTCCTGAATCGCTCCTAAGACCTCCGTCCTGGTTCGGGCCCGCCGACCGGCCGGCGGTTCATCGCCCGTTAGCCTAATCATAGCATAGCGATAGCCGTCGTCAAGCCTTTCGCGCCCGCGCCCTGGAATCGGGCCGGATCCGCCGGTATGATGGGCACCTTATCCATATTTCTTGCGGAGCAGGGACCGTGCCAACGGAAATCGAGCGAAAGTTCCTCGTAACGGACGACGCGTGGCGCGACGGCGCCGAGGGCGAACGCTATCGCCAGGGATACCTCACGCCGGGGCCGCCCGCCGCCGTGCGCGTCCGCATCGCCGGGTCGAAGGCCTTCCTCAACATCAAGGAAGCGACCACGCGCATCCATCGGCAGGAGTTTGAATACGAGATCCCCCTCGATCATGCCCACGCCCTGCTCGACCGCCTCTGCGCGGGCCACGTCATCGAGAAGACCCGCTACCGGGTGCCCTACGGCGGCCGGATCTGGGAGATCGACGTTTTTGAAGGCGTCAACGAAGGCCTGGTGGTGGCGGAGGTGGAGCTGGACGACGAAAACGCCGCCGTGGACCTGCCCCCCTGGGTGGGCGAGGAAGTCTCCTCGGACATCCGGTATTTCAACTCGTCGCTGGCCCTGCACCCCTACCAAGAGTGGAAGGAGCGCCGCTGAGCACGGGCCGTCGCCGCCGCGGTTTGCATCGTCGGGAACCGGCCGCTACACTCGAAGAGGCTGCGCCTCGGCGCACCCTCCGGTTTTTATCTCACGGTTCCGTAGCATGGCCCCTGGCGGCCCTTTCGTTTTTCAGGAGAAGTTCCCCATGCCCGAGCTCATCAAAGTCGCGGAAACCAAGGACTTGCCCGTCGGCGAATCCATCGTCGTCACCTGCAACGGCGAGCGGGTGGCGGTGTTCAACGTCGAGGGCACGTACTACGCCATCAGCGACACCTGTCCCCACGCCGGCGGTCCCTTGTCCGAAGGGTACGTCAGCGGGACTTCGGTGATGTGTCCGTGGCACGGCTGGACCTTCGACATGTGCCCCAAGGGAGATTGCAACGACGGCGTCATTCGGTACCGCGTGGTGGTCGAGAACGGCGAGATCAAGCTCGAGGCGCCCTGAAACCGACCCCGCCGCCATGCTATAATCCCTTGAAAGGGCTGGGGATGGGGAGTTCCGACCCTGGCCCGGAGAGGTGATGCCATGGCTACCGTGACGAGCCTCCGACAGCTTCTGTCGCAGCATACGATGCCCGCGGCGCCCGAGTTGGCGCTTGCGGAAGACGGCAATGCCGTGCGCTGCGTGGCCTGCGGCCACCGATGCTACATCCGAGAAAGCAAGGCCGGCATCTGCCGCGTGCGATTCAACGAGGGCGGGCGCCTGCGCGTGCCGGGCGGATACGTCGCCGGTCTCCAGGTCGACCCCATCGAGAAGAAGCCCTTCTTCCACGCCTATCCCGGGCGGGACGCCCTGTCCTTCGGCATGCTCGGGTGCGACCTCCACTGCGGCTACTGCCAGAACTGGGTCACGAGCCAGGCCCTGCGCGACGACGAAGCCGTGGCCTTTCCCCGGTTCTGCACGGCCGACGATCTGGTGGAGCAGGCGATCCGTTGCGACGCGCCCGTCGTGGTGAGCACCTACAACGAGCCGCTGATCACGGCGGACTGGGCGGTCCGGGTTTTCGAGAAGGCCCGCGAACGGGGACTCCGCTGCGGGTTCGTGAGCAACGGCAACGCCACACCCGAAGTGCTCCGGTTCCTGCGGCCCTGGGTCGAACTGTACAAGGTGGATCTGAAAAGCTTTCAGGACCGGAACTACCGCAAGCTCGGGTGCGTCCTGCAGAACGTCCTCGACAGCATCGTCCGTCTCAAGGAGATGG
>CAYVOE010000498.1:0-3874 GCA_964452795.1 uncultured Nitrospiraceae bacterium | reverse complement strand
CAACACCTCCACTGCGAGGGAGGCACGGCCGTTGCCGTCCTTGGCGACCTGGTCCATCACCACCACGGCCCGCAATCCGCCCGTGAGGCTGTAGGCCGCCACGCAGACGGCCACGGCCAGGATGCACAAGCGCGGATCCCAATGGAGGATCTGATAGAGGGCGTAGCCGCCGATGAAGTAGCGCGCGCCCCCCGAGATGTACTTCGCCAGCAGGTACGCCCCCTCCAAGGTGCGGTGCTGGCCGCTCATGGTCTGGTAGATGGTCAGCCGCGAGGACTCGTACAGCTTTCTTAGATAGAACAGCGCAACGAGGCTGCGTCCCACGATGTAGCCCAGGAGGAGCCACACCAGCACGTAGCCTCCCGCCAGCCCCGCCGCGGGAAACACCACCGTCGTCGCCACCGACGTCTCCGACGACACCACCGACAGCAGGGCCTGGACGGAATTGAGCCGGCGCCCCGCGAAGAAGTATTCCGAGTCGGCCGAGGCGCTTCGCGCCGTCAGCGTCACGACGGCCACCACCGCCACATAGACGACCAGCGGCGCCCAGAACAGTGCCTGCTCCATCCGGTTCCAGCCCTCGCCTTTCCACGTTTCGGCCCCCGCCCCACGGGCGACCGGGAGGGGCATGGTACCCCGCTTCCCGCCGCGGGAACAAGAGCAGCCCTTTCCGGGCCTTGGATTGGTCGTCGACGGCGGGCGATAATGGCCGTTCAAGCATGGTCGGAAATGGAGGAGGTGGCCCGCCATGAGAACTTCGATTCGACTACTCCGTCCCGCAATCGGGCTGCGGCTCTGCACCGTCCTCGCGCTGGCCGCCGCCCTGTCCGGGTTCGCGCCGGGCACCGAATCCGCCGCGGCGCCGTTCCGGGCCGGCGCGGCCAAGTGCAGCCTCGTGCCCCCCTTCCCCGCGCCGCTGGGCGGCTACTCCGACCGTGTGGAACCGTTCACGGGGGTGTCGTCGCCGGTGTACGCCCGCGCCCTGGTGTGCGACAACGGCGAGGCTACGGTCGCGGTGGTCGCCACCGATCTCGTCGGGATCTCGCGGGAGGTCGTCGACAAGGCGCGAGAACAGATCGAGCGCGAGACGGGAATTCCCGCGGAAAACGTCCTGATCAGCGCCACCCACACCCATTCGGCGCCCGTGGCCCTCGGGGCCACCGAGACGTTCCCGCAGGAGCAGGTGGACCGGCTCGTCGCGTTCCTGGCCGAGTCGGTGGCCGCCGCCGTGGCCGACGCCCACGACGCCCTCGAGCCCGCCCGCCTGAGCTACGGCTCGGGTCGGCTCGACGGCATCACCACCAACCGCCAGCAGAAGAACGACGACGTCATCGACCCGGAGGTGGGCGTCCTGACGGTACAGAAGGCCGATTCCCGCGAATACATCGCCGTTTTCTTCAATTTCACGGGCCATCCCGTCATATTGGGCTCCGATAACCTCGAGATCTCGAGCGAATACCCCGGGCACGCCGCCGGCGTGGTCGAGTCCGTCCTGGGCGGCGTGGCCGTGTTCACCCAGGGCGCCTGCGGCGACGTCACGATGAAACGCAACGGCCCGCCCTTCGAAGAGGTCAAGCGCCTGGGCCGCATCGTGGCGGGGGAAGTGATTCAGACGGCCGAGATGGCGTCGCCGACCGACGACACAACGCTGTTCTCCGTTTTCGAAGAAGTGGCCCTCGAACCGCGGAGAGTCCCGCCCGTCGAGGAGGCCCGAGCGTCGGTCGAGAAGCTCCAAGCCGAGCTTGAATCGGCCCGAGGGGCGGGTGAACCCGACACGAGGCTGCGTCGGCTCGAACGGGACGTGAGCGCGGCCCGCACCCTTGCCGCCGTTGCCGAAGCGGCGCAAACGCGCACCGACCTGCTGGCCCGGGCGACGGAGGCCTCGGTCCACGTGGTCCAGCTCGGCCCCGTGGTGCTGGTGGGCGTGCCGGGCGAACTCTTCGTCGAATACGGGCTCGAGATGAAGCAGCGGGTGCGCCAGGACAAGGCCCGGCCCCTCCTCCTGATCGGCTATGCCAATGGATACAACGGGTATTTCGTCACGCCTCGCGCCGCTCACACGGGCGGGTACGAGCAGGCGGTCACCCGGGTCACCCCCGCCGCCGGACGCACCCTGACCGAAGCGGCCCTGCGCCTCGTGGACGAACACATCGCTTCGGCCGCACCGTAGCCGATTCCGGCACGAGCCTGGTCTTGATCAGGACACGAGCTCGAGGCTGAAGGTCTTGATGAGGCACATGACGGGCGTGCCCGGTTCGAGCTCCAGATCGCGGGCGGCTTCCGGAGTGACCACAGCCCAGAGGATGGGCCCGAGGTCGACGGCGACGAACACGCCCTCCGGCAGCGCCACCACCTGACGTACCACGCCCTGCAGATGGTTGCGGGCGCTGACGTCGGCGACGTCGTGTCGGCTCAGCAGGACGGCGCTGGGCGGAAACCGCACGAAAAGCGGCGATGGCAGGGGTTCGGGGGCGGGAGGCAGCCGGAGGAACTGGCGGCCGATGCGTCCGACCAGATGGCCCTCGTCGGTGCGGACTTCCTCGATGCGCAGGAGGTTCATGGGGCCGGCGGCGCCGTGCCAGCCCAGGGCGGCGGGTTCGCCAAGGGCCTCTTCGGGCGGCCCCGCGCCGACCACCCGGCCTTGATCGAGCACCACGACCCACTCGGCGAGGCGGCGCACGTCGGCGGGGCTGTGGCTGACGAAAAGGAGCGGAATCCGCCATTCGGCGACGGCCCGTTCCACGTAGGCGAGGATCCGCCCCTTGAGCGACTCGTCGAGAGCGGCCATGGGCTCGTCGAGGAGCAGGAGGTCGGGCGCACTGAGGAGGGCGCGTCCGAGGGCCACGCGCTGGCGCTCGCCTCCGGAGAGGGTGCGCGGCCGGCGCGCCAGGAGGGGCCCCAGTTCGAGCACGTCCGTCACCCGCCGGAAGTCGCCGGCTCCGTCCCGGCGACGGCGCCGCAACCCGTAGCGCAGGTTGCCCTCGACGGTGAGGTGGGGAAAGAGGAGGATGTCCTGGAAGACCGCGCCGACGCGGCGTCGCTCCGGGGGCAGGTCCACGGACCGTTCCGAGTCGAACAGGTCCCGGTCGCCGAGCCGGATGGCCCCTTCCGCGGGCCGCCGCAATCCGGCCACGGCCTCGAGGATGGACGTCTTGCCGCTTCCGGAGGGGCCGAAAAGGGCGGTGACGGCGTGGTCCGAGCGGAAGGCCGCGTCGACGGTGAAGCCGCCGGGGTAGGCCAGGCGGCACCGGCATTCAAGCCGCTTCACGACGCCGCTGCCGGTATTCGAGCCATTCGCCGACGATGAGGGCGGCCGCCGCCAGGAGCACGGATACGGCCACCAGGCGTGCCGCCGCCGCCTCGCCTCCGGGGACCTGGATCGCCGAGAACACGGCCAGGGGAATGGTCCGGGTCTCGCCGGGGATGTTGCCCGCGAGCACGATGGTGGCGCCGAATTCGCCCAGACCCCGGGCGAAGGCCAGGATGCTCCCCGCCACGATCCCCCGTGCCGCCAGGGGAAGGCTGACGGTGAAGAATGCCGCGACGCGGCCGGCGCCGAGGGAGCGGGCCGCCTTCTCGAGCCGTGGGTCCACCCCCTGGAATCCCAGCCGGATGGCCCGGACCATCAGGGGAAACCCCACGACGGCCGCAGCCAGCGCGGCGCCCTGCCAGGTGAAGACGAAGCGGAAGTCCAATACCTCCTCGAAGAAACGGCCCACGGGACTGCGCCGGCCCAGGAGCACCAGGAGCAGGTAGCCCGTCACCACGGGCGGCAGGACGAGGGGCAGGTTCACGACGGTTTCGACGGCCCAGCGCGCCGAGGACCGTCCCCGAGCCAGCCAGTAGCCAATGGCCACGGCGGGCGGCAGGCTGC
>CAYVOE010000497.1:0-3890 GCA_964452795.1 uncultured Nitrospiraceae bacterium | reverse complement strand
CGAATCGGGAGGCCGAAGCGTTGCCGCGGCATCGGAAGGGGGGAGCACAAGGAAGGACGCAAGGGAGTGCGCGGACTCCAGGCCTATGCCGGTTTCCGGTGCGCGCCGGCGCAGCGAGCCGTAGGCGGCGTCAGCCGGCGGAGTCGGGGGCGGGCTCTTCGTCGGCCACGGGGAAATGCATGGTGAACAGGGCACCCCGGGGACCGTTGTCCGTCACGGTGATGTCGCCGCCGTGCTGGCGCATGACGTTCCGCACCACGGCCAGACCCAGGCCCGTGCCGCCGCTCTTGCTCTTGGTGCTGAAGAAAGTGTCGAACACCTTGCGCCGGTTCTGAGGCGGAATTCCGGGCCCCGTGTCGCCCACCGACAGCAGCACCTGCCCGTCTTCGGCCCGGGTGTGGATGTGAATTTCCTGGGGCTCCGTCTGGCTCTGCATGGCCTGGCAGGCGTTGGTGATGAGGTTGAGGATCGCCTGGCGGATCAAGATGAAATCGCCCTTGCACAGGGGCAATTCCGGGGCCAGCGTCTCAACCAGGGCCACGTGCTGACGCCGCATGAGGGGCCCCGCGAGGTCGAGGCAGGTCTTGACCACGTCGTTGAGGTTGAGAGGAACCGGTTTCTGGCTCTGGTGACGCAGGAAGCCCATGGTCGAGCGCACGATATCGGTGCAGTGCATCACCTGCTCGTGCATGACCGCCAGCCGGTTCTCGATATCGGACTGGTCGATGCCGTAGATCATCAGCTCGAGGTGGCTGCCGATGACGCTCAGCGGCGTGCCGAGGTCGTGCAGCATGCCGGACACCACCCGCCCCACAATGTCGAACCGGTTGGCTTCGAGCGCCAGTTGTTCAAGCCGCCGCCGTTCGAGGTCCCGCGTGCGACGCGACAGGGCCGCCTGCACCTGGCGGAGCATGATGTCGTTGTCGAAGGGCTTTTCCATGTAGGCGAAAGCGCCGTACTCGACCGCCTTCATGGCCGTTTCCAGCTGGCCGTACCCCGTGAGGATGATGACCTGCACGTCCGGCAGGCGCTCTTTCACCTGGCGCAGGAGGTCGACGCCCGTCTGGCGGGGCATGCGGATGTCGGTGATGATGACGTCCACGGGCTGGGAGTCCACGAGTTCGAGGGCGCTCACCACGTCGGAGGCCAAGTGGACCTCGTAGTCTTCCTTGAGGAGCATGCGCAGGGCCTGCCGCGGGCCGTTTTCGTCATCCACGATCAGGACGTGCGCCCGTTCGGGGAAGTCTTCCGAGGGAATGCCCCCCAGTTCTTTTTTCAGTTCGGCAAGCTTGGCGCTCATGTCTTGTCATCCATGCAAGTCGTTCCGGTGCACGACGATAGGGCGGAAGCACCCATACCGTTCGTCCTGTGCCCGGCTCCATTCTACACGGGCGATACCGCAATGTGAAGGAACGGCCACCCGGGGAGCCGGCACGATAGGACTCGTCCCGGAGGAATTCGTGCTTTCCGAATTTCGGCAGAGTATGCATAGAACTTGATATTACTGAGGAGTTTCTTGTGCGCGGACCGAAAAAATCCGTTGCGAAAAGACGACTTCTCTGGTATTACTATACGGATTCACTTCAACGAGGCCCCGGGGCGTTCTGACGCCCCCTCGACAGGATGCGAACGATGAGAACCCGAATAAGCGCGCAAGTGATGGCCACCCGCGACGTGCGGCGTGGAGAGATGCCGTTTATCTCGGCCCTCGCGGTTCCACGACACCGCGCGTCGCATCCTGGGGCGTTCAGCCAGGCGTAAGTCCCGCCTATTTCAGGTCTTACATCGGGCGCCACAGGAACCGTACCCATCTGAACCTGTGGCGCCTGTGTTGTTTTCCGGCCGGGCTTGTCATGTGGACGAGCGGCCGATTCCAACCGGTGAACCACAAGGAGATCACCCATGATCAGCTCGATGCGATTCCGAGTATCCGGACGAATGCCTCTCGGTACGGGCGACCACAGCGACACAACCATCTACCGGAACGTCGGAAAGCGAAAACGAAGTAGACGGGGAGAGAAGGAAAAATGGCTCGGTACAATGCGGACTTCTGGGAAGTAACCACCGGCTCCGAGTACATCGAGAGCGTGGCGGCGGAGAACGCCATGTGGTTTGAGACGGAAGAAGACCGCGAGAGGCGCTACGCACTTCAGGACTTCTTCCAGGGCGTGATGCCGGCGGTGCAGGAAATCATCGACAGCAAGCTGACGCGCCGGCAGCGCGAGATTTTGCGGCTCTATTTCTTCTGCGGCATGACCCAGGAAGACATTGCGGACCGGCTCGACCTTACCCAGTCCACCGTTAGCCGGCACCTTTTCGGGACCGTCCGGAACGGCAAGCGGGTAGGCGGCGCCATTCCCAAACTGCGCAAAGCGGTCGAGGAAGAGTGCAACACGGTCATTGAAGGCGCCCTGCGCGGTCTGCATCAGCGGTTTTCGCAGATTTCGGCGGCCTAGGCGCCTCCGAACATCCTCCAGGAAAATTCCCCCTCCGGCCTATGCCGGGGAGTCGCCCGACCGCGACGCCGGGACCGCCTCCGGGCGATCCGGGCTCCGGTCCGCGCCCCCGGCCGGGCCCGTTCTTGCCCGGCCTTGCGGCCAATGGGTACAATCGCGCTCTTCCCGATAACCATCAGGAGCGCGATCGATGTCCTTCAAAGCCGACCGATACGAAACCATGCAGTACCGCCGTTGCGGACGCAGCGGCCTCATACTCCCGGCCGTTTCCCTGGGCCTGTGGCACAACTTCGGCACCCGCGCCGATCACGACAACGCACGGGCCATGCTGCGCACGGCCTTCGATCTCGGCATCACCCACTTCGATCTGGCCAACAACTACGGGCCCGACCCCGGCAGCGCCGAGCAGCGGGCCGGCCGCATCCTCCGGGAGGATTTCGGCGCCTACCGCGACGAGCTCATCGTCTCGACCAAGGCGGGTTACCGGATGTGGCCCGGTCCCTACGGCGAGTGGGGCAGCAAGAAGTACCTCGTGGCGAGCCTCGATCAGTCGCTCAAACGCCTGGGCCTGGACTACGTCGACATCTTCTACTCGCACCGGCCCGACCCGAATACGCCGCTCGAGGAAACCCTCGGCGCCCTCGACCTCATTGTCCGCCAGGGCAAGGCCCTGTACGCCGGCATCAGCAGCTACGTGGGACCGTTCTTCGTGCAGGCCATGGAGACCGTTCGGCGCCACGACTGGACGCCCGTGACCATCAACCAGCCCTACTACAACATGCTCGGCCGCGGGATCGAGGAGAGCCTGCTGCCGCACGTGGAATCCTACGGCGTCGGCGTCATCGTGTTCTCGCCCCTGGCCCAGGGCATGCTCACGTCCAAGTACCTGGACCCGAGCAATCCCATTCCGGAGGCCTCCCGCGCCGCCGACCCCGAGGGATTCCTGCGCAAGGAGCACGTCACGTCGGAGATCGTGGAAAAGGTGCGCCGGCTCGCGAAGATCGCCGAGGCGCGGGGTCAGACCATGGCCCAGATGGCCGTGGCATGGACCCTGCGCGACCCGCGAATCACCAGTTCCCTCATCGGCGCGCGCACGCCTCAGCAGATCATCGACTGCGTCGGCGCCTTGAGCAACACCCACTTCTCCGACGAGGAGATTCAGCAGATCGACGCCATCGTACCGCGGACGTAGCGGCATGGGCGGCCCGACGGCCCGACGACGGAGCATACACGGTACCTCGGCCCGCCGAACGCCCCGACCGTTCCGGCGCCACCGTCCGTCTGCGAAAATTCCCCGAAGGGGATACATACGCAGCGATACAGGCTGGCAACTAGACGAGACCATCTTGCCATCGGCGTCTGTCTCACCGATCGCAGGACTACGAGGACTGCGCTCAACGGGGTCGTGAGGTACCGCCTACCCGTCATTGCGAG
>CAYVOE010000496.1:0-3899 GCA_964452795.1 uncultured Nitrospiraceae bacterium | reverse complement strand
CTGGCCTGCGAAATCCTGCGCAACAACGTGGCCGTGGCCAACCTCATCCGCGAGGGCAAGACCCACCAGGTCTACAGCGTCATGGAGACCAACACCAAAGACGGCATGATCACCATGGATAAGTCTATCAAGAACCTGTATTTACAGGGATTGATCGGATACGACGAGGCCGTGGGGCACGTCCGCAACGCCAAAGAGCTCATGGACGTAGGCTCCTGACGCCCCTGTCGCCCCGCGCGGGATCCCGCCCTTTGGCCGGACCTCCCTTGGCCCGTCGCGGCGGGGAGTGCTATACTGTCCGCCAAAGCCTGGGAAACTTTCGGCCCGTTGGGGGCATATATAGAGGTGACAGTTGGGTTTGGACGAGAACGGCCAAGAGACCATGGCGGAAGGACTCGGCAAAACAAGGCCCTTCGATGCCCGGGCACGTCTTCGGGTAATCGAATCGGGCGATGTCCCGTTGCGGGAAATGGGCGATGAAGCGCTCATGCTGGAACATGCCCGGGGGTCGGAGAAGGCCTTCGAGGAACTGGTCCGGCGCCACCAGCGGGGCGTGCTCAATTACATGTACCGAATGGTGCAGAACCGGCAGATCGCCGAGGAACTGGCCCAGGAGGTGTTCATCGCGCTGGTAAAGAACGCCCACCGCTATGAACCCGTGGCCAAGTTCACCACGTATCTGTACGCCATCGCTTCGAACATCGTGTCGAAGGAGTGGCTGCGGCGCAAGCGGCGGCCCGTGCTGTTCAGTCTGTCGTCGTGGGGCCGCCGGAAGGATCCGGAAGACGAGTTCGACCCGCTCGAGCACGTGAGCGACGAGAAGGCGAACGTGATGCAGGACTTCGAGCACGGCGAGATCTCGGAAGCGGTGAATCGGGCGCTGAAACAGTTGCCCGCTCACCAGCGCGAGGCCTTCGTGCTGCGCCGGTTCCAGGATATGTCGTACGAAGACATTGCGTCGGTGACCAATACGCCCATCGGTACGGTAAAATCCCGTGTTGTTCGGGCGGAACGGGCGCTGCGGCCCCTTCTGACCCCGTTTCGAGAGTACATTTGATCGCCGCCAGAGGTAAGAGGATGGAGCGACATCCGACCAGACTCGAGTTGCTGGGATACGCGGAGAGCCTGATAGGCGGCCGCCCCATCTCGGCACACTTGGGCGCCCACGTGGCGCGATGCCCGGCGTGCGCCGCCGAGGTGGACGCCATGCGGGCCACGCTGCGGGTCGCCGCGGCGGGGTCGCCCATCGAACCTTCGCGAGAGTTCACGGCTCAGGTGCTCCTGGCGGCCAAGCAGGAGCGCACCCACCGGCAGCGTCATCGGTCGCGGGTTCGGTCCCTGTTGCGCGTGTCTCGGGGGCTGGGATACGCGGCGGCGCTGGTCGTGTTGAGCGCCGTGTGGTTCGGCGCCGCCTCGGAAGAGCGCGCCGCGGTCGAAGTGCGCGGCTCGGTGCGCCCCCTGGCCGTGCTGACGCCCTCGCCCGAAGACCTGCAGGCCGATGCCCAGGTCAAGTCCTTCGCCGCGGCCCTGGGCGCGTCCGAATCGGAAGAAGTCAATCCGCGGGAGCTGCAATTGCGATACATGGCCCTGCTGCTGGACGAAAACCTTCAGGCGGCGCGGGCGGCTCTGGCGCGCAACCCCACTTCGGTGGAAGCCAAGAGCGTGGTGGCCTCGCACCTGAAACGGCAAAAGGAAATCCTCAAGGCGCTCTACGTGGGCGACCTGTAACCGGCACAAGGGGTGCATGGCAGTCGGACGCCGCATAGCCGCCCGGACGCTCGTCCTGGCGCTTTTCCTGGCGCTGAGCGTGGCAGGGACGGGGCGGGCGCAGTCCGAGGGGACGCAACCGGACAGCCTGCTCCAACGCCTCGAGCGGGGGCTCGACAGCGGGATCGACGCCTTTACCCGGTTCATCGAGAAGATCGGTGAGAAGACCGGCGACCTCATCCCCCCCACCCTGCCTCTGGAAGACATGCCCCTCAACGATCTCGGCGGTCCCGAGCAGGCCATCGTCCCCTACGAAGAGCACTTCACCCTCGGCACCGGCGCCCTGGTGACGATTACGGGCGAATTCGGCGAAATCCTCGTGGATACGTGGGAACAGCCCGTGGTCCGGGTCAAGGCCGACATCACCGCGGGGGCCGAGACCGTGGCCCAGGCCTTCGAAATCGCCGAGAGCGTCCGCATCGACGCCACGCCCAGCCAGGCGGGTCTCGATATCCGCACCGTCTATCCCGAACGCCGCGCGGCCGAAGTCAACTACGCCATCACCGTGCCCAAGAACGCCCACGTGAACGTCGCCAACAGCTACGGCAACACGGTGATCCGGGGCGTGGGCGGCAACGTGGTGGTGAAATCGCGCAACGGCCGGGTCGAGCTGCGCGATCTCGCCCGGCCCGTGAAGGTGGGCGCCTTGGGCAATTTCCCCCTCTTCGCCTTCGGACTGCGCCAGGGAGGCGAATTCCTGCTGCAGGATTCCCAAGCCGAGTTCGTCAACGTGTCGGGCGCCCTCCAGATCGGCATCTTCATGGGGTCCGTCAACCTGCGGCAACTGGCTTCCGACGCCCAGGTGCGCGTGACCAGCAACGGGGGACCCGTTCATCTCCATCTTTCGCGCGACGACAAGCCCTACATCGAGGCCTCGGCCATCTTCGGAGAAGTGCGCTCGGACATCGAGCTGCTCCGGACCGTCCGGCCCACCCTCATCGAGGCCCGCAGCACCAACGTCGAGGCGCCCCAGCGCGTGATCGTCACCAACTCCTTCGAAGACGTCTACGTCCATCTCGAGGGGATGCCGGCCGTGCCCAGCGCGCCCCGCAGCGAAGGGGGCGAGCATTTCGCCGAGGAGGTGCCCCAGCGGACCGTTCCGGCGCCGCCGACCTTTGCCCTCGAGGTGGACTCGGACGTGGGCGACATCCGCATCGAACCCGCCGACGAAGAGGTCATCACCCTGTCGGCCACCAAGCACGTGTGGGTGCAGGCCCCGAGCCACGCGCCGTCCGCGCTCCAGGCCCTCACGGTCCACTGGCCTCCCGAAGAGGCCGAGGGGCGGCTCCGGCTGGCCACCGGGGTCGATCCGGCGGTGGACCTGGCTTTATTGGATTGCTCGGCCTACCGCATCGACCTCGTCATCACCTGTCCCCGGACCATGGCGGTCGACATCCGCGGCCAGAGCGGAAACGTGACCCTCACGGGCCTCGAGGGACCGGTGAAGGTCAACGTCGGCGAAGGCACCATCAACGCCCAGCAGTTGAAGGGGGCCCTGGAAGCGTCGACGGGAAAAGGCGACATCCAGGCCCTGGACTGCGAGGACGCCCTCACCCTGACCGGCGCCTTCGGCCGCCTCGCCACGCGCAACGGCAAAGGGCCCCAGCAAATCACCGGCCAGCAGTGCAAGGTCGTCGTCGACGCGCCCCTGGGCCCCCTGACCGTGCGCAACACCTCCGGCGACGTCAGCATCATCGCCCTGAGCGGCGTGGGCGGCAACTACGACGTGGCCGTGGACCAGGGCGACCTGAGCATCATGCTCCTGCCCACCAGCGACGCGGCCCTCTTCGTGACGGCCGAGCACGGCCACGTGGACGTCAACAACGGCCTCATCCTCAGCGTGACCGTCCAGAAAGACGTGCAGCGCCTCCAGGGCAGCATGCAGAACGGCCTCCACCGCGTCGTCCTCGCCGCCAAAAACGGCAACATCGCCGTCGACTGAGCCCCGGCCTCGCCCCCCGGCTCCCCGCCGGCCCGTTGCCGGAGGAGATCGATGCGCAGCGCTCCAGGGCAACCGTAGGACGGGGCCACCCCGCCACCGACTTCGACCCCACCCGCCATAGGACGAGGAGGACCGCGGTCAAAGGGCTCATGTGCCATGGCCTTCCCGCGTAGGACTACGAGGACTGCGC
>CAYVOE010000495.1:0-3919 GCA_964452795.1 uncultured Nitrospiraceae bacterium | reverse complement strand
GCACGGTGTGGATGGGCCTGACCATGAGCTGCGCCCAGTGCCACGACCACAAATACGATCCCATTTCCCAGAAAGAGTTCTTTGAGTTCTACGCCTTCTTCAACACGGTGCCCGAGAACGGCTCCGACGGCCTCAGCGGCAACGCGGTGCCGATGATGAAGGCGCCCACGCCCGACCAGCAAGAGAAGCTGGCCGCATTTGAGAAAGAGATCGCCGAGTATAAGGCGAAGCTCCACCAACCCCTGCCGGAGATCGATGCGGCCCAGGCCGCCTGGGAGAAAGAGCAGGCGGGCGCGCTCGAGCAGCGCTGGACGGTCCTGAGCCCGGAGGAAGTGAAGTCCGTCGGCGGCGCCACTCCGGTCGCGTTGGAGGACGGCTCGGTGCGGGTGGAGGGCGACAACCCCGACCACGACACCTACGAGTTCGTGGCCCAGACCGACCTCACGGGCATCACGGCCCTCCGGCTTGAAGCCCTCACGGACGAATCCCTGCCGAACGGCGGAACGGCCCGCTTCGAGAACGGCAACTTCGTGCTCACCGAGTTCGAGGTCGAAGCCGCGCCCGCCTCGGAAGCCGACGCCCCGGTCCGGCTGCCGCTGGCCGCCGTCAACGCCGATTTCTCCCAGGAAGGCTTCGACGCCGCCCTCGCCTTCGACGGCAAGGCCGACACGGGCTGGGCCGTGGAAGGGTTCAATCGTCGCGGGAATCGCACGGCGGTGTTCGTGCCCCGGTCGCCTTTCGGCTATCCCGGCGGCACCCGGCTGGTGGTCCGGCTCAAGCACGAGTCGAAGTTCGCGAAGCACAACATCGGACGCTTCCGCATTTCCGTGACCACCGACCCGGCCATGGCGCCCGCCGATTTCTGCACCTGGTACGTGAGCGGGCCCTACGTGGCCGAGGAAGGAAAGTCGGCCCACGACACCGCATATGATCCCGAGTCCGGCGTGGACCTGCAGGCCCGGTCGGAAGACCATCGCCTGAAATGGGTGGCGGCGTCGCACCTCGTGGACGGGCAGGAAAACTACTTCGCCCCCGACGTTCCCGGGGCGGTCTATCTCTACCGCGTGATTCAGTCGCCCTCGGCCCGCGACGTCACCCTCTCCCTGGGCCGCAACGACACGCTCAAGATCTGGCTCAACGACGCGCTGGTCCACGAGAACGCCGCGACCACCGCCCTGGCGCCCGACCAGGAGAAGGTGAACCTGCGCCTCGTGGCGGGCGAGAACCGGCTGCTCATGAAGGTGTCGAGTGTCGGCGGCAAGCACGGGTTCTACTTCCGCAACGCCTTTGAGCAGGTGGGCGAAGTGCCCCTCGCCATCGAGACCTTGCTGACCAAGGCCGTGGAAGAGCGAACGGAAGACGAAGCCGCCGCCCTCCGGGCCCATTACCGCCGCGAGCACTGGCCCGAATGGAAGCCGCTCGAGGCGGCCCTGGCCAAGGTCGAGGAGGAGTACAAGGCCTTCGATGCCTCCGTGCCCACCGTCATGGTGATGGCCGAGTTGGAAGAGCCCCGCGAGACCTTCATCCTCAACCGGGGCCAGTACGACCAGCCCGGTGAAAAGGTCGTGGCCACGGTCCCGGCGGTGCTGCCCGGCCTTCCCGAGGACGCGCCCGGAAATCGCCTGACTCTGGCAAAATGGCTTGTGGACCCGAAGCATCCGCTTACGGCGCGCGTGGTGGTGAACCGGTACTGGCAGCGGTTCTTCGGCACGGGCATTGTCAAGACCGTCCAGGACTTCGGTCTCCAGGGCGAGTGGCCCGTTCATCCCGAGCTGCTGGACTGGCTGGCCACCGAATTCGTGCGGTCCGGCTGGGACGTCAAGCACATGCACCGGCTCATGGTGACCTCGGCGACGTATCGTCAGGCCTCGCGGTCCACGCCGGAGCTGAACGACATCGATCCGGAGAACCGCCTCCTGGCCCGGGGTCCGCGCATGCGGCTCGATGCCGAGACCATCCGCGACAACGCCCTGTTCATCAGCGGGCTGCTGGTCGAGAAGATCGGCGGGCCCAGCGTGAAGCCCTATCAGCCTGCGGGCCTTTGGGAAGAGGTGTCGTACGGCGACCCCAATTTCACCGCCCAGTCCTTCGAGCAGGATCACGGCGAGGCCCTGTACCGGCGCAGCATGTACACCTTCTGGAAGCGCACCGCGCCGCCGCCGAGCATGGTGCTGTTCGATGCGCCGAACCGGGAGGTCTGCACCGTGCGTCGGGCCCGAACCAACACGCCGTTGCAGGCCCTGGCGCTCATGAACGACGTGCAGTACGTGGAAGCGGCCCGCGCCCTCGCCGAGCGCACGCTGAGAGAATGCGCGGGCACTCCGGAAGAGCGGGTGGCCTGGGCTTTCCGCCTCGCCACGGCGCGCACGCCCGGCTCCCGAGAGTCCGAGGTGCTCCTCGGCCTGCTCGAGGCCCAGTTGGAGACGTACCGCCAGGATGTGGAAGCGGCGAAGCAACTACTGAGCGTGGGGGAGAAGCCCTGCGACGAGAACCTCGACCCGGCCGAGCTTGCCGCCTGGACCACCGTCGCCAGCGCCATCCTCAACCTGGATGAAACGGTGACGAAGGGATGACGCGGATGGATTTCGCCGTTCGGTGTCGTTCGCAAATGGATACCAACTTGACCAACGCGGCAACCCGCGGTTGTAGATTGGCAATTCGATAGAATCGCCACGTCCCTGACCGGATTTGGAGACTGTTGCTATGGACCCCGTTCGTGAACGCGAATTGCTGCTGACGCGGCGCCATTTCTTTGGTAGGTGCAGCACCGGCATCGGCCTGGCCGCCCTCGGCTCCCTGCTGAGTCCGCAGGCCCTGGCCTCGGTCACGTCGTCCAACGGGGGCGGCGTCCTCGGCCAACCCCACCACCGTCCCCGCGCGAACCGGGTCATCTACCTCTTCATGTCCGGTGGACCGTCGCAGATGGACCTCTTCGACTACAAGCCCAAGATGGACACGCTGCGGGGCACGGACCTGCCGGATTCGGTCCGCATGGGACAACGCCTCACGGGCATGACGTCGGGCCAGGACAAGTTTCCCGTGGCCAACAGCCTGTTCAAGTTCGCCCAGCACGGCCAGTCCGGCGCCTGGGTCAGCGAGCTGTTGCCCCACACGGCCTCCGTGGCCGACGACCTGTGCTTCGTCAAGACCGTCAACACCGAGGCCATCAACCACGACCCCGCCATCACCTTCATCCAGACCGGCAGCCAGCAGCCCGGCCGGCCCAGCTTCGGGGCGTGGCTCAGCTACGGTCTCGGCAGCCTGAACCACGATCTGCCGGCCTTTGTGGTGATGATGTCGCGCACGGACCCCAACCGACCGGCCCAGTCTCTTTTCGATCGGCTGTGGGGCGCGGGGTTCCTGCCGTCCCAGCACCAAGGCGTGGTCTTCCGGTCCGGCAGCGATCCCGTGCTCTACCTGTCGAACCCGCCCGGCATCGACACGATGACGCGGCGGCGCATGCTCGACAGCCTCGCCGAGCTCAATCGGCTGCGCTACGAGGAGTTCGCCGACCCCGAGATCCACACGCGCATCGAGCAGTACGAGATGGCCTACCGCATGCAGACCAGCGTGCCCGATCTCACCGACATCTCGGACGAGCCGGAGCACACGTTCGCGCTGTACGGCGAGGATGCTCGAAAGCCCGGCACCTATGCCTTCAACTGCCTGATGGCGCGGCGCCTGGCCGAGCGGGGCGTCCGGTTCATCCAGCTCTACCACCGCGACTGGGACCAGCACAACAACCTGCCCAAGGACCTCTCGATGAACTGCAAGGATGTGGACCAGCCCTCGGCGGGGCTCATCCGCGACCTCAAAGAGCGGGGCATGCTGGACGACACCCTGGTGATCTGGGGCGGCGAATTCGGCCGCACCATCTACTGCCAGGGCGACCTCACGGATACCAACTACGGACGCGACC
>CAYVOE010000494.1:0-3919 GCA_964452795.1 uncultured Nitrospiraceae bacterium | reverse complement strand
GCCGCGTCGCTTATGCCCGGGCGCCCACAGACGGCATGGACTCGATCGTTGTAAAAACTACTGCAGCAATCATTTTCGAACATGAACGCTCAAAGCAAAGACGGGGTGCGGGATGACTCTGACTTCGCGGACCGGGATCACCGGCTCATGCGAGATTGCCGCGTCGCTCCTGCCTGGGTATACATCGAGGGCATGGACGCTACCACCGGCTGCTTCTCCGTTCCCCTACACCCCCACAGGAGCCCGCTCCTCGCAACGACGGGTAGGGCGTACCTCAGGAGCCCGTCCAACGCAGTCCTCGTAGCGCTACAACGCGTGGTGCGGACGCCGGTGGCGGGACGGTCGCGCCCAATTGCTGGCCTGTATCGCGGTGTATGTATCCTTTCGGGGAGAGGGCGGGGCATTCCATTCGCGAGGCTTTTCCCTGTGAGAAATGCCCTTACTTACCCGGATCCGAACAACAACACTGGTCTCCTACGGACTGTTGCAGCGATCGCAGCGCGCGGCCCTTCCAATTACACACACCATAAACCCCTATAAATCAATGCATTATGCGACGCCCACCCACGATATGCGACCCATGAGCCGCCCTTGTTCGGATCTGTTCGAGGGTTGAAGGCCGCTTCGGCCTGTGGTACGGTATCGGCGCTTCGCAGGCCGCAACCGCGCACCTCAGGCCGGCTGGGAGATGACTCATGCGTCTGTCGTGGATGGCTCTCCTCATGCTCCTTCTAACGGGACCGGTCGGGGCGGAACCGACTCGCTGGACCATCGAGCCGTCCGGCGAAGGTCGGTGGCAACTGCTGCGGAACGGGACGGAGCCCTTCGTCATCAAGGGCGCCGGGGGATGGGAGCGCCTCGACGACCTCGCGGCCGCCGGGGGGAATTCGGTGCGCACCTGGGGCAGCGAACGGCTGGACGGGGCCACCTACGACGAAGCAGCTCGGCTGGGCCTTACCGTGTGTGCGGGGCTCTGGATGGGCTACGGGGACGACGGCACGGACTACAACGATCCCGCCTCGATTCAGGCGGATTTCGAACGCATCCTGCGCTGGGTCCGGCGATACAAGGACCACCCCGCCATCATGCTCTGGGGCGTCGGCAACGAGGCGGAGGTACACGGTCCCGCACCCCAGGTGTTCCGGGCCACGGAGGCCCTGGCCGCCGCCAGTCGCGCCATCGATCCGCACCATCCCGTCATTACCGTGGTCGCAGGGTTCGACGACGAAAAAATCCGGCTGTTAAAGGAGCTTTGTCCGAGTCTGGACGCGCTGGGGGTCAACCAATACGGTCCCGCCGTCCACACCCTGGGCGAGCGCCTCGCGCAGGCGGGCTGGGACAAGCCGTGGCTGGTGACGGAGTTCGGTCCCTACGGCGACTGGGATGCGCCGCGCACCGAGTGGAACGCCGCCATCGACCCCACCAGCACCGAGAAGCAGGATGGCTATCTCGAAGGGTACCGGCGCGGCATCGAGCCGTACCTCGACGGCGCGTGTCTGGGCTCCTACGCCTATCAGTGGGGGTATCAACCCATCTTCGCCGGTTCCGACACCTGGTACAACCTTCACGCGCGGCCCCACGGCGACTCCCTCGGCGGCGTCGACGCGCTCCAGCTCGCCTGGACCGGGCGACCTCCCGCCAATCGGGCGCCGCGCATCGTGTCTCTGAACAGCCCCGCGCGGGAACGGCCCGTGCCGCCGGGGGCGGAATTCGTCGTGGAACTCGATGCGGCCGATCCGGATGGCGACGTATTGACCTATGCCTGGGAGGTTCGGACCGACGCCGTGGAGACGGGCGCGCCCTTCAGCACCCCGGCGGAGGAGGCCGATGTCGCACCGACGGACGGGAACCGCGTAACCGTCCGCGCCCCCACTCGGGAAGGGATGTACCGCCTCTACGCAACGGTGCGCGACGGCAAGGGCAAGGCCGCTCAAGCCAATTTCCCCTTTCACGTCACGCCGGGCGCGGAGGATCATTGACGGAATGAGAAGACAGGAAAGGAGACCGAGCACATGGGCATTTCGAACTGGCCGTTCCTTCTGGCGTGGGGCTCGGGGCTGCTGTGCGCCGTGCCGGCGGGGGCGGCGGACGAAATCGTCATCACCGTCGACGCCGGCCACAGTCGGGGCGAGATCCGCCCGCTCCACGACCTTCACAGCGCCCCGCTGACCATGCGCGGAGCCATCGACCTTGCTTCTCAATACAAGGAGCTCGGCGTCCGATACGTCCGAATCCACGACGCCCCCTGGACCTTCGACAACGCCGTGGACATGCACATGATCTTCCCGCGGTTCGACGCCGATCCGGACGACCCGCGCAACTACCTCTTCGCCAAAACGGACGAAGTGGTGGCTTCGGTGAAAGGAATCGACGGCGAGATCATCTTCCGCCTGGGAGAAAGCGCCGAGCTGGCGAACCGCCGGCACAACCGTCCGCCGGCCGACTACGACCAATGGACCCGCATCGCCGTCAACATCATCCGCCACTACAACGAAGGCTGGGCCGACGGTTTCGAGCACGGCATCCGCTACTGGGAAATCTGGAACGAGCCCGACATCCCCAATTTCTGGACCGGCTCGCCCGAGGACTACTTCCGCCTGTACGAAACCGCCGTCCGCGCCATTAAACAGCACGATCCGGAACTGAAGGTGGGCGGTCCCGCCCTCGCGGCCAACCTCGGCTTCCTCGAGGCCTTCCTCGCCTACTGCCGGGAACGGGACCTTCCCGTGGACTTCATCTCGTGGCACTCTTACTCGACGGTGCCCGCGGCCGTGGCGGAACGGGCCCGCGAAGTGCGCGCCCTCGCCGACCGCTACGGCTACACGGATGCCGAAACCCAGCTTACCGAATGGAACTACTTCCCCGGCGACTGGGACCGGATCGTCGTGGAACCCGAGTACACCCAGGGCGTCTTCCGCGAAATGCACGGGCCTGCCGGCGCCGCCTACGCCGCGTCGCTCCTGATTTACCTCCAGGACACCCCGCTCGATGTCGCCAATTTCTACACCGGCACGACCCTGTGGTACGGCCTCTTCGATCCCTACGGCGTCCCCCACACCGTCTTCCACGCCTTCCGCGCCTTCCGACGGCTCTTCGACACGCCCGTCCGCGTCGACGCCACGGGCTCCGACGGGGACGCCTTCGCCGTGTGGGCAGGCCGGGCGGAAGACGACGGGTCGGTGCAGGTGCTCGTCGGCAACCTGCGCCGCGCGAACGACGGCTACCGCGTGGTCCTGGATCGCCTCCCCTGGGAAGGGCCCTCGCACTACGACGTCTGGGTGATCGACAAAGATCGGCGCCTTGAATCGGTGGCTCGCGGCATCCTTGACGGCAACGAACTGGAGGTCACGGAAGGAGCGGAGCCTCCCTCGGTGGTGCTTATCCGGATAGAAAAGGCCGCCCCTGCCGAGACGCCGTAGGTCTCAAGACGACGTCGGGCGAATCACTCCGATAACTACGCCGCGGCTCTTCGCGGAGGACCGGGGCGCGCACTTTTTCCTTGACGGTCGTGATAGAACGTGATAGTTTGGCGCTGGAACGAACACGACAAAGAGGCGGACCTGTGCAACGCCGCCTGAAATCGGAAAGGAGGCCCGAAAACCCAGCCGTATCGCGGTGGCTCCACAGTGTCTACATACGGACCCGCCCTTACAGGGCCATTGGGAGACAAGTCATGTCGAGGAAAGGCTTTACCCTGATCGAGCTGTTGGTCGTCATCGGTATCATCGCTATCCTCGCCGCCATCCTCTTGCCCGCCTTATCCCGGGCCCGCGAAGCCGCCTATCGGGCCAGTTGCCAGAACAACCTCAAACAGTGGGGCGTCATCTTCAAAATGTTCGCCGGTGAAAACAAAGGTGGGAAATTCCCGCCCCACATGCGCTACGTGCCCTATCAGTTGGGTTATCTCCTGGGTTTCGAC
>CAYVOE010000493.1:0-3923 GCA_964452795.1 uncultured Nitrospiraceae bacterium | reverse complement strand
GTCGCTCTGTTTGCGCGCCCACAGACGGCGATGGCCCAAACGACGTAGACCCTCCTCTCGTAATCGCTTCCACGGAGGGCCGCTCCTCGCAATGACGGGTAGGGGCAGGCTCACCGCCCCACCGAGCGCAGTCCTTGCAGTCCTACGATCGGTGGGGCGGATGTTGGTGGCGGAAGGGCCGCGGTTCATTGCCGGCCCGAAGCGCTGCGCATGCACCGCCTTCACGGAAACGATGGAGGTTGGGCGTGGGGGGATGTGGTATTTTGGAGGCGGGGCTTCGCGTGGGGCGGGGCCGAGAGGAGGCCGCAGGGACGGCGGTATGGAGATGCAGGGGAACGGTTTTTGCCTTCGGCCGTGGCGGTACGGGGACGAGCCTTCGCTGGTGCGGTACGCGAACAATCGGAGGATCTGGCTCAATCTCACCGATCAGTTTCCCCACCCCTACACGGCGGCCCACGGACGGCGCTGGATCGGCTTGTGCCAGGAGGAGCCGCGGCGGAGCACCATGTTCGCCATCGAGGTGGAAGGCGCGGCGGCGGGCGGTATTGGGTTCGAGGCCTGCACGGGGGTCCATCGGCGGACGGCGCTCATCGGATATTGGCTGGGGGAGCCCTTCTGGGGGCGGGGCATCGCGACGGAGGCGGTCCGCCTGGTGAGCGCCTATGCCTTCGACCGGTTCGACCTGGTCCGGCTTCAGGCGGAGGTGTTCGAGTGGAACGCGGCGTCGGCCCGGGTGTTGGAGAAAGCGGGGTACACGCTGGAGGGACGACTGCGCCGCCATTGTGTCAAGAATGGGCACGTCGTTGACGAACTTGTATACGGGTTGGTAAAGTAGCTGTTTCGTTGCCGGATCCATCGGGTCGAAGTACAGAATTCCACGCCCCGAACCCCGATCCCCCGATCGCGACAGCCTCCGGACCTCTCTCGCGGTCGTGCTTTCATGGGCGCCGTCGCCGACCGACACGCGCTCGAGCGGGATTGCGTCCTTTTTCGGCCTGGAGGACGCGGGTTCGAACGCGCAACCGGTCTCAACGGCATTGTGATGTCTCCAACACTCAGACGTTTCCTTCCCTATACCCGGCCCTATCGATGGCTGATCGCCGGAGCCATCGTGGCCGGCGTGCTGAAATTCGGCCTGGCCCTTCTGCTGCCGCTGTCGCTGGGGTATGTCTTCGATCACATCCTGCTGAACGAGGAGTCGCTGCACACGCCGGGCGAGGCGTGGCGCAAGCTCATCGGGGTGCTGGTGGTGCTGACCCTGTCGTTCCTGATTCGGGCGGTGGCGACGTACTACCGGTCCTACTGGGCGGAGCTGGCGGGGCATCGCACCATCTTCGACATTCGGCGCGACCTGTTCCGGCATATCCAGCGGCTGAGCGTGCGGTTCCATGCGAGCCGGCGCACCGGGGCCACCACGTCGCGGCTGATCAACGATCTCACGGCGGCCCAGGGCATCGTGCAGGAAGGCCTGATCTCGATGTCCATGGACATCGTGTTCCTGGTGGGCACGGCGGCGGCGTTGTTCTGCTTCGACTGGCGGCTGGCGGCGGTGAGCCTGTTCACCATGCCCTTCTACGGCCTCCTGTTCTGGCTGATCAACCCGCGCCTGCGCCGGGCCAGCGTCGACGTGCAGCGCGAAATGGAGGAAATGTCGGGCGAAGTCACGGAGAAGATCGCCGCCCTGCCGGTGGTGATTTCGTTTGCCCGGGAGAAGACGGAGGAGATCAATTTCTTCCGGCGGCACCGCCAGTACCTGGGGTTCCTCATCGAGCGGACGAAATTGAAAATGACGCTGACGTCGGCGGCGGAATTTCTGCAGAATTTCGGACCGGTTCTGGTGATCGTCTACGGCGGCTACCGGGTGCTCACGGGGGAGATCACCCACGGCCAGCTCATCTGGTTCTACGGGTTCCTGGGGCACTTGTACCTGCCGACGCGGCGCCTCGCCGACTACTCCGCCCTGCTCCAGGAGAAGCTCGCCGCCATGGACCGCGTCTTCGAGCTCTTCGACACCAAGCCCGAGATTTCGGACCGGCCCCAGGCCATGCCGCTCGTTCGTTGCCAGGGCAGCATCGCGTTCCAGGACGTGCATTTCGGGTACAAGGCCGACAAGGAGGTCCTCCGAGGGATCTCCTTCGAGGTCGAGCCGGGCCAGGCCGTGGCCATCGTGGGGCGGAGCGGCGCCGGCAAGAGCACCCTCATCAGCCTGCTGCCGCGCTTCTACGACGTGTGGGAAGGGTCGGTGCGCATCGACGGCCGCGATATCCGCGACCTCACCCTGCGCTCGCTGCGCGACCAGATCGGCATCGTGCAGCAGGAGTCCATCCTGTTCAGCGGGACCATTCGCGACAACATCCTCTACGGCCGCAACAACGCCACGGAACGGGAGATGATCGAGGCGGCGCGCATGGCCTACGTCCATGAGTTCGTGGAGTCCCTGCCCCACGGCTACGACACGGTCATCGGCGAGCGGGGCGTGTCGCTTTCGGGCGGGCAGAAGCAGCGGCTCAGCATTGCCCGGGCCTTCCTGCGCGACCCGCGGATCCTCATTCTCGACGAGGCGACTTCGAGCCTCGATTCGGGTTCGGAACTGATGATTCAGGAGGCTCTGCGCGAGCTCATGCAGGGCCGCACCACCCTGGTTATCGCCCACCGCCTGTCCACCATCGTGGACTGCGACTTTGCCCTGGTCCTCGAGGACGGGCGCATCGTCCAGCAAGGCCCGCACGCGGAATTGATCCGACAGAAGGGCCCTTATCGCCGGTTCTGCGAGGAGCAGTTTGGGGAAGTGGGGCTGGACGATCTGCGCCGCGAGGCCGTATGATCGATCCGTCCCGTCGGGTTGTCCGGCATCTCCCGCGCGGAAATTTCGAAAGATTGTTCCGCAGGGATTCTTGCAATGCGCCGGGGGGAGGGGGTAGAATTAGGGACTGTGTGGCCCGAGGGAGGAAAAGGTTCGTTGAGTGGGTAGGCGACAGGGTATTTTTGCGGTGCGGAGTTGTGAAAAAATTAACAGCCACCGGCCGACCTACAGCTTCGGCGTAACCGGTGCCGATCCTTTTCGGGAACCCGTAACCGTAATCCAGGCAGATGACGCAGATTCCGCAGGCCGCAACGGCGTTCGCCGGGTTGTGGATTCCTTTTTCGATTGCGTCCCGTCCGCCGTACGGGGTGTCGTTCAAGCAAAAATCCGCCGCGTCGGCGGATTGGGAAGGGCCAGGAGAGTCGCATGTCGTCCCTGATAGAGAAGGTCTTGTCGCTGGAAGAGCAGGCGGACGCCCTGGTGGCGCAGGCGGAAGCCGAAGCGGAGGCCCTGGCGTCGCAGGCCGAGGAAGAGATCGCGAAGCGGCGCGAGGCCCTGGAGGCGGATGTGGACGGGCGCCTGGCGGCGCTGCGGGAGTCGGCCGAGAAGAAGTTTCGGGCGGACCTGGAGGCGGCGGACCGGGAAGCGGAGGCGGCCCTGGCGGCCGTCGCGGCGATTGACGCCGATCGGATCGCCCGGGCGGCCGAGCGCGTGGTGGCCCGATTTAGAGAACTTGCGTAATGGCCATTGACACTATGAAGCGCGTGACGATCGTCACGCAAGTGGCATCGTCGCAGCGCTTGATCAAGACACTCCACGACCTGAGCGTGATGGAGTTGATTGACGCGGGGGAACGCTTTGGGGAAGCGGACGGACGCCTGCGCCGGCAGACGGCCTCGACGGAAGAATGCGACGTTCACCTTCAGAAGATCCGGTTCGTCCGGGGCCTGCTCGACCGGTTTGCCCCGGAAAAGCAGAGCTTCTTCGCCGGACTGACGCCCCTGCCCCTGGTAACGACGCCGGAAGAACTGGACCGAGCCCTCGCCGAGGTCGATCTCGATGCCCTGTACGCCACGGCCCAGGAACTCGATGAGACCTATCGCCGGGCGGAGCGGGTCCG
>CAYVOE010000492.1:0-3926 GCA_964452795.1 uncultured Nitrospiraceae bacterium | reverse complement strand
GGCCGCACCTCGACGGTCATCCCGTGCTCGAGGGCGGGGCACATGCGGCCGATGGCGATGGCCTCGTCGATGGTGTCGACCCGGAGGAGGAAGTAGCCCGCGATGGCTTCCTTGGACTCGGCGAAGGGCCCGTCGGCCACGCGATGCCCGTCCTTGCCCGAGAGGACCTTGCCCTCGGAGAACAGGGGCTGACCCGCCTTGACCTTGCCCTCGGCGGTCAATCCTTCAAACCAGGCCATCCATCGGCTCATGACGTTCTGGATCTCTTCGGGCGAGAGGCCCTTGTCCCAATGGGTGCCGCGAAACAGGAGCATGTATTCCGGCGCGGTGGATTCTTCGCTCATGGTAACCCTTTCTGTGCATCCCGCGGACGGGTGCCGCGTTGTCGATGATACGATTGGTCCGGAGCCTCTTACGGTTTGAGGTCCAGCACCGCCTGCGAGGTCATGGGGTTGAACGGCACGGACACGTGCTCGTGCACGATCCGCCATTCGCCGTCGATCTTGCGGAAGCCCACGGTGGCCCGAAGCCACGTCTCCCGCGTATCTCCGGAGTGCGTCTTCACCCGCATCCGGTTGATGCTGTGGCAGAAGGCCACGTCGTCGCCCGCCACCACGGTGAGGTCGCGCAGCTCGTAATCGATGGGCCCCGGCATGTAGGGCAGGCAGTCCTCCCACATCTTCGTGTAGGCCTCCTTCCCCTGGAGCCGAATCGGGGGCTTGACGTCGAAGACCACGACGTCGGACGACTGGGGAGCGGTGAGTCCGCGGAGGTCCTTGTCGCGCAGCGACTGGACCCATTCCTCGACGAGGGCCCGGATCTCCGCCTCTTCGACGGCGTGTCGGTTTCCGATGGTCATGGCTCGGTCCTCCTGTTCAGGCCCTACGACGAACGGGCGGTTATTTCGGCCCGCAGCCGCTCTTCCTGTTCCCGAAGCTCGGGAGTGAACTCGGCGCCGAAGTCTTCCGCCTCGAAGATGGGGCGAATCTCGATCTCGCTCTCGCCTTCGTGGGGATTGGGGCAACGCTTCACCCATTCGATCGCCTCTTCCATCGACTTGCACTCCCAGATCCAGAAGCCGCAGATCAACTCCTTCGTCTCCGGGAAGGGCCCGTCGGTGACGGTCCGGCTTCCGCCCGAGAACTTCACGCGCTTGCCTTTCGAGGTCGGGTGCAGCCCTTCGCCGGCCTTCATGATGCCCGCTTTCACCAGTTCCTCATTAAACATCCCCATCTCCGTGAGGAGCTTTTCGTCCGGCATGACGCCCGCCTCGGATTCCGGAGTGGCCTTGATCAAGATCATAAACCGCATTGTCTTATCTCCCGTGTGTGGACTGTCAGGTAACCGAAACCCTCGCGAGACCCCGAGGTCTCTTTCCCTTCTCTGCCTATACGACGAACGAGGGACGGGCAAAAGGACACTTCCCCGGATCTTTTTTTCGGGAAGGAATCGACGGTTCCCGTCGCGGGCGCGAAAAGAGAAAAGTGAACGCGCCGAGGCACGGCCCCGGAAGGTCGTGCCCCTTCGCGTCGGTGTCACAGGGGTTCACTCGGCCTGACGTCGGTATTCGGCGGTCATAAACCGCTGCCACTGCCCGTCTTTCCCCAGGACGTACGACTCCATCCGGCGGCGGCGGTCGTCGACGAGCTCGAGCACGTCCTTATACTTCGCCATTGTATCGGGGGACTCGAAATCCGGACCGTCGGCATAGAGCGTCAGGGTATTTCCGTCCGGTTCCCGTTCGCCCTCGTAGATCCAATGATGGGTCATCATGGACCCGATCCACGTGCCGTTGAAGCGTTTCGTGGCGGGATCGAACCCTATCGTAATCAGGAATTGACCGCTGCAGCCGTCGGGCATGTTGCCTTCGCCCTCCGCCACGATCCAGTAGTCGCCCAGCGGCCGTATGCGCTCGACGCCCGTGCTCTTGTGGACCGGCTCGTCGGGCTTCCCCTGGGACTCGGACTCGAAAACCCAATCCCCGACGAACCGTTGAAGCCACCGGTGTTCTTCGGCAGGCTCGGGTTTCGTCATGGCGTGCTGCTGTGCTTCCGTCTCCATTCGACGTCTCCTTCTCGATGGCCCGGAACGGTGTTCTGTCCCGGGTTTTGCAGGGAACTCTTTTCGGACACGGGAGGACCCGGTCCGTATCCTATGTCCGGGAAGGTTGAGGGCGGGGCGTCGGCGCCTCGTCCGCCGTGGGACCGAAGCTCGGCGGCACGGGCACGTCCAGTTCCCGCAGGTAGACGGTCAACTGACCCCGGTGATGGTACAGGTGGTTGAGCATGATGTCGCGCAGGAAGTCCTTGCGCGGATAGGAGATGAGCGTCTGGCCGCCGCGGGTGAAGGTCACGTCGCGGTCCAGGCGCTCGTCGTCGACGCCCTCGAGCGCCCGGCGCGCCTCATTGAGGGACCGGTCGAGGGCGTCGAGTACCTCCGCCACGGAGGTCGGTTGGGGAAACTCGCGGGACGGCGGAAGCGCCACGACGTCCTGCAGCGCGAGTTGCGCCACTTTGCCGGACGACTCGGCGATGTGCAGGGCCAGTTGCCCCAGGGTGAGGGACTTGGGCGTGGGGCGCCAGTCCAGGCGGTCTTCCGGAACGCGCTCGAGGTGGCGCCGCGTCACCGGGATGGCCCGCTCGAGCTCCGCCAGCATCGCTTCTGCTATGCGCATGGGATTGACCCTCGATTGTCGTTGCAGGTTGTGTCCCGTCGTTCAAGCCAAGAAGAACTGGGTGCGGCTATTGCCGCAAGCCTTCGTCGGGGCGCAGCGCGGGAGCCGGCTCCGTCGTCCGCGACACGAGGGGCATGCGCAACGGAAGGAGGACGCGCAGGCGCGGATCCCGCAGGTACAGGCCGGCCCATATCAGCACGCCCAGGACGACCGGGATCCAGTAGGGCTCCTCGACGCGGACGTGGGTGGCGACGGCCCCGCCGAAGTATCCGGTGACGAGGATGGCGCCCAGGACGGACGTGCGGGGGATCAGATACAGGATGGTGCATACGAGCTCGACGATGCCGAGACCGAACGAAATTCGCTCGGGATAGCCGAGGTGGATGAAGCCTTCGATGACGGGGGGAGGCGCCAACAGCTTCATGATCCCGCTCATCAGCAACATGAACACCGCCGGCGCGCTGACGATGACGCTGGCCCAGAACAATTTCCTCGATACCGGAACTTCCGCATTCTCTGTAGACATTTGCTGCTGTTCCTCTCTGATTCTTCCATGGGCACATTTGATAGGACGGGCCCGGGCCGGTCGTCGGCGCCCTCGATCAGTGCCGGGGGACGCCGCGACGGCCCGGGATCAGGGGTTCAGCCCTGGCCTTTCGGCTCTCGGCTTTTTTGCGGGGATTACGCGGTTGCTCGCCGTCGATCCACGGCTTACGAGCCGCTCACGCCCGCCTTTTCTTCTTGCGGAGCGGTGACGACCATCCACGACACGCCGAACCGGTCGGCGACCATGCCGAACCGCGACGCGAAGAAGGTCGACGTCAGAGGCATCTGGACTTCTCCGCCTTCGGACAGGGCGGCGAAGAGGCGTTCCGCCTCGGCGTCGTCGATGGCCGAGATGGACATCGAGACCCCCTGAAAGCCCGGGCGACCCTGGCAGTTGCCGTCGGACACCATGACCATGGTCTCGCCGATGCGGAGATTGGCGTGCATGATCTTGTCCTCGGTGCCGGGGGGCATCTCGTTGCAGCTCGAGGGGTCGGGGCTTTCCTTGAAGCGCATCAGAAACGTCACCTCCGCGCCCAGGGCCTTCTTGTAGAACTCGATGGCTTCCTCGCAGCGGCCGTCGAAAAACAGGTACGGTTCAACACGCATGGCTTTTGTTACTCCTTAACGTTCGGCGGGCCGGCGGGTATGCCGTGCCCGCGGACTTCCATTGGAACGAATGACTTGGAACAGCGCGGGTGCGGGC
>CAYVOE010000491.1:0-3933 GCA_964452795.1 uncultured Nitrospiraceae bacterium | reverse complement strand
CTGGGAGATTAACGTGATGCTGGCCCCGGCGTTCTGGCTCGGCATGAAATGGCGCACGGCGAACCGGATCGGGGCGTGGACCTCCATCGTCTTCGGCAGCCTCGCCTTTCTGGTCCTGCCCCTGGCCCTGCCCGCCCTGATGCCGTCGTTGCGCACCCATCCGGAGCTGCTCAAGACGACCCGGCCGGATCCCATCACGCGCACCTATGTCGCCCGGGAAGGAGACGTCGAGCTGCGGGACCGGCAGATCGCCGCGTGGGATCTCCTGGATCGAGAAGGCGCCGCCGTCGGACCGCGGCCCGAACCGCTTCGGATCGGGGAGAACTTCGAGGTCGAGTACACCTTCCCGCGAAAGGCCATTTTCTGGACCCAGGACATTCGGGAACGCGACGACGGCATCAGGGCCGGGCGAGGCGGCCTGAGCCTCGAGCTGGTCGTGCTGGACCGGCTGGGGTTTTCTCTGGAGGGCAACCCCTACGCACTCAACGAGACCCTCCGCATTCTCATACGCACCTTCCTGCCGTTCCTCATCATGATCCTGGTGTCGCAGACGACGCCTCGCGATCCCAAAGAACAACTCGACCGGTTTTTCGCCACGATGCGCACCGTGGTCCGGACCGACCGCGAGGAAGACGCCCGGGAAGTGGCGTTGTCGCTGGCCCACGTGGATCGCCACGCCGACCAGTTGTTGTTCCCCGGCACATCGTGGGAGTTCTACCGGCCCACGCGGGAAGACGTCTGGGGATTCCTGGGCTGCATCCTGGGCGTCGTCGGCGTGCTGCTGTTGATTGTGTTCCTCGTAACGTTTGGAGGCTGAACCGTGAACGCCCCGGGCACGGGTTCGACCGAGACGCGCCCGATCGCGCGGCGCAATTGGGAGTGAGAAGCTATGCGCGGAAGTATCCTCCTGATATCCTGCCTGATAGCCGTCTCCGCGTGGGCAGACCCCGGCAACGTGCTGCCCGAGCTGTTGCCCTTCGAGTCGCCGCGAAGCCTGGAGCAGTGGCGCGACACGGTAGGCGACCCCGTGGAGCCGGCGCCGGAAGGAGTCGCGCCCTCGCAGATGCTTGCTCAATACCTGGTGGACCGGGTGGACGCCGCCGCCGAGACGTGGGCCGAGCGATTTGAATCCCTCGAGTCCCCGGAGGCCGTCGCAGCCTATCAAGCCGATCTCCGGGAGCGGCTCGTCGACGCCATCGGAGGGTTTCCCGACCGGACGCCGCTGAACGCCCGGGTCACCGGGACCCTGCACCGGCCCGGTTACCGGGTGGAGAAGGTGCTCTTCGAAAGCCTTCCGGGCTTCTACGTCACAGGCGCGCTGTTCCTGCCCGACGGACCGGAATACGCTCCCCCCTACCCCGGCGTGCTGGTCCCCTGCGGCCACTGGCCGCTGTCGAAGGCCTGGTCCGAGTACCAGTCCATGGGGGCGCTCCTGGCGTTGTCCGGCATGGCGGCCTTCGTCTTCGATCCCATCGAGCAGGGGGAACGCGGGCAGGTTCCCGGGTCGGGCGTGCACAACGTGGACGGACACAACGCGCTGGGCCCCGGGAGCATCGTGCTGGGCCGCAGCACCACGTGGTTCTACCTCTGGGACGCCATCCGCGCCCTCGACTACCTGGCCCAACGGCCCGAGGTGGACCCGGAGCGCCTGGGATGCACCGGCAACAGCGGCGGCGGCACGCAGACCCTGTTCATCACCGCCGTGGACGACCGCATCGTCGCCGCGGCCCCGAGTTGCGCATTGTCACACATGACCAGCAAGGACCGGCGCAGCCCCGGAGACGTGGAGCAGCACATCTACGGCCAGCTCGCCTTCGGACTCGACGAACCCGACTACCTCATGATGCGCGCGCCCGACGTGGCCTGGTTCGTTTGCACGACCACGGAGGATTTCGTCGATATCTACTCGGCGTGGCGGGCGGTGCGCAGCGTGAAGCGCCTCTACACACGCCTGGGCCACCCCGAACGGGTGAACCTGCTCGAGCAGGACGCGCCCCACAGCTACGGGAAAACTCAACGCGAGGCGGTGGCCCGATGGATGGCGCTGTGGCTGCGGGGCGAGCGGCGAGCCATCGAAGAGCCGGAGCTAGACCTGTTTACGGCGGAAGAACTGCAGGTGATGCCGGAAGGGTGGGTGATGCGCCTCGGCGGCGCCCGGAACGCCTACGACATCAACGCCACTCGGGCCGACGAACTGCGCGCTGTCCGGGAACGGCTGTGGCGGGAGCTCTCCGAAGACGAGCTGCGCGCGCGGGTGCGCGAAATCACGGGCATCCGCCCCCTTTCAGAACTCCCCGAGGCCGAGATCGACGAGCTATCGGAAACCGACGATGGGTCGGAGAAGCTCGTCTTGCGCCCGGAGAAGGGGATCTACCTGCCGGCATGCGTGCTTGCGCCGGAGACATCAGAGGCCCGCGGATACACGCTCTACCTCGACGAATGGGGCAAGGAGAAGGCCTTCGACAGCGATGCCGTCCGGGAACTGCGTCGCTCGGGCGAGGCGGTGCTCGCGGCGGATGTGCGCGGCTGCGGCGAGACCGCCCCGGACGGGCCGGCCGAGGACGGAAACAATTTCTTTCGAGCCTTCGACCTTGGCCGCACGCTGCTGACCATGCGGGCCGAGGACATCCTCGTCTTCGCCCGTTACCTGTCGGAGGCGCGGGCGGGCGGCGCGCCCGTGGGGCTGATGGCCGTGGGCGACGTCGGTGTGGCCGCGCTGCACGCCGCAGCCGTCGAGCCGCAGTTGTTCCGCGCAGTCACCGTGAGTGGAGCCCTCGAGTCCTACGACCGCCTGGCGCGCACGCCCGTACCGGAGACGCGCTGGAGCACCGTCGTTTACGGCGCCCTCGAAGTGTATGACCTGCCGGACCTGGCCCAATTGATCGGCGCCGATCGTGTTGTCGTGAAGGATGGGCGGAACGCCCACGGCCGGCCTCTGACGGATCCGCTGCCGCGGTACGGCGCCGAGTTGCGTCACCGTTGGCGTTTCGATTCGGCAGACGAAGGCTACTCGCCCGACGATGTGGGCGGTGCCGACGCGCTCTTGCGGGGTGCGGCCGTCACCCGCGACGGCGCCGCCGAACTCGACGACGGTACGGCGACCGAACCCGGCTGGATAGAACTCCCCGTCGGCGAAACCCTCGCCCGTTTTGACCGCGGGCTGACGCTCGAGGCCTGGATCACCGAGGCCGAATCCCGCGGCGGCGCAAAACTGTGGAGCTTCGGGAGCGGCTCGGGCGATGAGCTGTGCCTGTGGCCGGAGTACGGGAACGGGTACTCCCGCGTCGTGTCGCGCATCGCCGCCGCCCCCGACGCCCCGTGGCGCGCCGCGTTCAATCTGGTCCCCCTCGAGCCGGGCCGACCGCATCACCTCGCGGTCACCTTCTATCGAGACGAGTGGACCCGGGAGATGCGGCTCTACGTGGACGGGGAGTGCGTGAACCTGCTCAGGAATCCCGACATGCCGGACGCGATAGACGATTACGCCCGATGCTTTCTGGGGCGGTCCTGCGACCCCGGCGAACGGTCCGCGCCTCTGTGGAAGGGACGCATCCACGAGTTCCGGATCTACGACGGGGCGCTGCCGTACGACGACATTCGAGCCAACCGCGAACAAGGGCCGGACGGCGCGGGGTGAAGGCCCCGTCCTTCGGCCGTAGTCGACCCGAAAACGAGGAGCGCTTGAGCCATGCCCATCCTAGCCGCCGTCATCCTCCTGGCCGTGGCCGTGCCTCCGGGCCTCTCCCCGGAAGACGCCCGGTACCTTGAAGCCCCGGACCGCGAACCGCCCTTCGACATGCCGGCCTTCGAACCGCCCGTGTTTCCCGATCGCGACTTCCCCATCACCAATTACGGCGCCGCTGAGGGAGGCTCGGTCAAGAACACCGAAGCCATCGCCCGAGCCATCGCGGCGTGCCACGACGCGGGCGGCGG
>CAYVOE010000490.1:0-3950 GCA_964452795.1 uncultured Nitrospiraceae bacterium | reverse complement strand
GCGTCCAGTACCGTCTCGACCCTGTCGTTCCCGACGACGATGGAGCCGCCGGATTCCCGGATGTAGGCATCTCCGAAGGAGTCGAAGGACAAGCAGCCGAGAACAAGACAACCCCAAAGAGACGCACGCAGGTTCGAACCAATCACGGCCTTCCCTTCCTATGGCTGGGGGTGCGCGGCAAACGGACCGATCTGTTCGCGATCCGTTCGCGGAAGAGCTATCAACGCGATGCGTTCTCTCGCCCGTTCAAGAGGTCTACCACCGAACCCGCCGCGAACGAACGGGTGAGCGTTCCCTCGTCCTTGTCCTCCGGCTGCTGCGCCGAGACCGCTTCGTCGGTCGCTTCTACGACGTAGACTTCGACGGGATTCTCTACGGCGAAGCGGACCGAGTCGCCGTGGTTGTAGACACCGAGGCGGCGGCCTTCCCTTGGATGGACCTCGGTGACGGTGAAGCGCTCCCCTTTCGTAAGGCCGATCAGGTCGTTCAGGGGCACCTCGGCCCGGGCGGAGGCATTCTCCGGGTCGCGCAGGCGGAACAGGAACAGGGATCCGCGGTCGTCGATGCAGTGCGCCGTGCCGGTGACCCAGGTGCTGCCGGGCTGGCCGAAGAGCCAGCGCCCGCGGCTCAGGAAGGGCCGGATGCGGTCGGCGAAGGCGGTCCACTTCTGAAAGGTGGCCTTGTTCGTGGGGTCCTCGATGGCCCCGTAGGAGGCCCCCATCTGCGCGTGGACCGAACTCGAGAGGCAGAGAATGAGGTTGACCTCGAACCGTTCGGGGTCCTTCTCGTGGAGATTGGTCCAGTTCATGTACATGGGCACGAAACGGTAGTTCTGAGTGTACCAGTTCTGGAGCGCCTGGTCCCAGATACCGCTGATCTCGTAGTAGTTCTCCTGGGCGTTCAGGCCCCGCATGATCCAGGGCATGCCGCGCTTCAGGCCCCAGTAGGACTGAAGGCACGCGCGGGGGAAGGCCTCGCGCATCTCGTCGATCATGCCGCGAATCTTGCGGTACTCCGGGAAGAACTGCCGACCGGGCGCGTGGTCGTGGCCTTCGCCGTAGCACGGCAGAGGGCTGTACTGCTCCTCGGGAGGGTCGCCCGGCGCGACGCCATCGATTTCCGAGAACGAAAGCATGCGACCATCCCAGGCCCAGAAGCGGCTCCCCGAAGCCTTGAGCATTTCCTTCTGCAGATCGGTGAAAGCGCGGGTGAACTCGTCGATGGCCCAACAGTTGTAGCCGGGCTTGCCGATGTCGCCGATGTACATGTAGGGCGTCCCGTCTTTTCGGACGCTCTTCCACTCCGGCCGGCCGTAATACCAGATAGCCGGTTGACAGAAGCTGGCAACATGCATTCCCCGGCCCTGCGCGTATTCAATGAGTTTTCGGGTAGGCTCGGGGATAGGGGGTACCTCGCCGGGCTCAAGTTCGCTGAGGGCGGGTATGTTGACGGGATGCTCGCCGTAGCCCCACCAGACCTCGGGCGTTAAGAGGTCGTGGATCCCCCAGTCGGCGAGTTTATCAATTACGGTTTGCGGATCTTCCCACGATCCCCCGGAGCGTGCCCACCACCCGTTGAGCCAAACCCAGTAACCGTCTTCCGGCAAGGGCTGTTCGGGAGCGAAGTGAGCCACGTAATCCTGCATGGCCCAGACTTCGCCGTAGTCCATGGGCTCGCTTTCCTCGAGCAACAGTATGCGGGTCTCGCCGCCGGGCTTATCGCACACCGCGCCCACATAGGGACACGCCACCACGAAGAACGTTTCCGAATGAAACTCCTGGCCGGCGGGAATGTCTATGGCAACGTCGTACCGCACTTCCGCGCCTCGACGCTCGAGGGGTTTCAATTCTACCCAGGGATAGGCCACGCCCACCGCGACGCTCATGTCGTTGGCGCGCAGGAACAGGTTGATGGGAACGCGGTAGGCGCTTCCGTCCGTGTGGAGGTCGATCCGCGCGAAGTCTTGGGCGAACCGGATCTGCTCCGCTACGTCCTCCACCGTGAAGGGCTCGCCCCGGAGGTGTGCGAGGCTCCAGGTGCGCTCCGCGAAACCCTTTCCTTCCGTCCATTGCACGGTAAGGGTGAAATCCCCCTGCTTGTAGACGGTCTCGACCGTCGCGCCGTCTCGATGGGCGGCTTCCGGCTGAAGGCCCTCCGTTGTGATCTCCCCGGCGCTTGTCCGCACCCGAATCTCGCTGTTGTCGATCTGGAAGGCTTCCCCATCGGCCGGGCCGCTAACGCCTATGAGCTCCCCCGACGCTCCGAAGGTGAAGGAGGCCGCCGAAGCGACCGCACCGTAGAGGGCAAGAAGCCCGCCAACGATAGAGCTGACAATCAATTGAGGTACGGAAGAACCGAACACAATCTCTCTCCCTGGCACTTCGACGGTCTTTGATTTCTATGCAGTGCGGGGCAGTCCGTTTCGCGGGGTCGCAGGACAGTCCGTTCCCGACATCCCGCGGGAGTGCGTGCGCTATCTAAACGCCGACCTTGTTCTATCCGAACAGAATCATACAGCATCCGCCCTCCATCGTCAAGACTTCTCAAGCGGATTAATCAGAACTTTCGTTGCCTCAGACGCTTATTGTCTGAACACTGAGGCTGCCCGCGCGGAGGCGTTGCCTCCGGAGGAGGCTAGACCTGGTGTCTTCGATATGTCCCCGCAGACTCATATTCTAAGTGCACCGCCCTGGGCTGGCGCGGAGGGGAGAGTCTGGGCCCGTTCTCGTTGGCTCTATCACTGCACAACATCTGAACTTCTCGGGACGTAAGAGCCCCTACTCTTCAGCAAAGTAGTCGGAATCGATCCGTTTCACCTGGAAGACCGTCTGGGTAGCGACGCCAACATTGAAGTCAATCATGTACTCGGTGAGCTGACGCCCATTGACAAGCACGACCTTCGAATCCAGATTTTGGGCATACTCAAGGGCCTCCCGGCTGAAATCGGACGTAGAGATGAATACCCCTTTGCGCGCGCGATGTCCCTGGAGCGCACCCACGAACTTCTGGATCTCGGGCCGTGACACGGTGCCGTCCCATCGCTTGGCCTGAATGTAAACCACGTCGAGGCCAAGGCGATCTTCGTTGATGATGCCGTCAATTCCGCCATCACCGCTCTTCCCGACCCGCCTCCCCGCCTCCTTCCGTGACCCGCCGTAACCCATCGCCACGAGCAACTCGACGACGAGGCGTTCGAAGAAAGCCGGCGAGCACACCTTCACCTTCTCGAGAAGCTCTTCCGCCAATGCACCCCGCAGACGCTGATACGCGGACGCGAGAGCCTCCTCCGGCGTCTCCGTTTCGTCATTGGCCGCCAGGACCGGCTCATCATCGTCTACGCGTCGCGAGGCTACTCTGAATGCCATGAACTCCTCGAACTGCTCCAGGAATTTGGCATCGACTCTTGTCGGGTTCGACGCAAGTACCTGCTTGCCACGTTCCGTAATCCTCACGACGCCACGCCGGGGCGCCTCCAAGAGTCCCGCCTTTTTCATGTAGGTCCGTGCCCAGCCTACGCGGTTGTCGAATACGGGCTGCTGCCCGCTTGGAAGCAGTTGACTGCGCTCCTCGGGCGTTTGCCGAAACTCGCCGGCCAAAGTCTCGATGCTATCGCGGAGCGTGTGCTCTTGCCCATCCGCGCACAGCCGCAACAAGGGCAACATCAGGCTCTGATAGTCTGGAATAGCCATGTTTACCGCTCCATCGCCCGAGATTCCCACGATCGCTGGTCGACAGCCAGGTAGCCTATTCAGGAGTGCATAGACATCGAATGGTAGACTAACGATCTGGTCAAGGGCCAACTCAAATTAGACCGCCCTTGTTGGACTACGTACGCTACCGCGTCTTGAGTTATCTACCCGCCCAAAAAGCCTGGAGGTGCGGATCGATGGCGTTGACTAGGCGCTCCATGGTGTCGACCATGGCTTCCTGGATTTCGGGCCACTTGTCCT
>CAYVOE010000489.1:0-3959 GCA_964452795.1 uncultured Nitrospiraceae bacterium | reverse complement strand
GCGGGCGAATTTGTGACGAACTACGTGCGCCTCTACGGCGACACGGCTTTGGTGGACGCCCTGGACCGCATCGGCCGAAAGGAAGAGGCCCTGGACGCGTTGGCCGCGGGGGCGGGGGTGTCCATGGAGACGTTGAACGAAACGTTTCGGGCCCACCTGAGGCGGCGGCTCGAGGTGCTGGAAAACCTGCCGGCCTTCGCCCAGGCGATGCAGCGCGGGCACGAGGCCCTGGCCGCGGACGCGTGGGAGGCGGCGGAAGGGGCTTTCCAGGAGGCCCACCGCCTGTACCCCGAGTTCAGTCCCGAGGGCGGTCCGCTGGCGGGCCTGGAAAAGGTATACGAGGCCACTGGGCAGACGGAAAAAGAGATGAGCGTGCTTCGGGCGCGGCTGGCCCTGGACACGGCGGCCCTGCCCGTCTGGCAGCGCCTGGCCCGGCTTCACAAAGAGGCGGGCAACTGGGAAGGCGTGGTCGAGGCGGCGGCCGGCAGCGCCGCGGTGGACCCCTTCGACGTGGAGATGACCCGTCTGCTGTACGAGGCGCAGCGCGCCCGGGGCGCCCGGGAGGAGGCCCTCGAGGCGGCGGAACGGCTTCGGACGCTGGACGCGCCGCGGGCAGCGGAATACGAACTGGCCCGCGTCGAGCTGCTCATGGGGCTTGAACGATGGGATGAGGCCCGGCGGCAGGCGGTCCTGCTGCTGGAAGCGCGCCCCCACTACTGGGAGGCGCAGGAGCTGCTGCTTGCTTTGGCGGAACGCGAGACACCTTGACCGGACGCGGCGGGTGCGGCGGTCGGGACCGGCCGTGGCGGCGGTCCTGTTCGTGGGGCTCGTCGTCTGCGCCGACGCCGCGGCCCAGCGGGGCCGGGGCGGCTGGAACCCCGATCTGTACGACAACATTACCCGCGATATTTTTCCCAGCCACACCTTCACCTTCTGCCGCGTCGAGTACTCGAGCGCCCGGGGCGGCTGGGGTCGCTGGGGCGGCGGCTGGCGCACCGATTACCCCAGTTCCGACATCAACTTTTCGCAGCGGCTCTCCGAGCTCACCACCATTGAGGTGAACCGCGACGAGGCGGGAAACATCGAGCACGCCATCGTGCGGCTCAGGGACTAAGTGCTGTTCAACTCCCCCTTCATCTCCATGCGGGCGGGGGGCGCGCACCCCTTCCGCGCGGCCGAGCGCGAGGCCCTGAGACGGTACCTGCTCCGGGGCGGCTTCCTGATGGTGGACGACTTCTGGGGCGACGACGAGTGGGACAACTGGGAGTACGAGATCTCCCAGGTCTTTCCTCCGGAAGAGTTCCCCATCGTGGACATTCCCCTCAGCCATCCCATCTTCAACATCGTGTTCGAGATCAAGGAGGTGCCCCAGGTCCCCTCGGTGAACCATTACGAATACTGGCGTCGCACGGGCGTGTCGTATGAAGGCCGGCGGTACGCGGGCGACACGGCGGCCCATTGCCGGGGCATCTTCGACAAACGGGGCCGGCTGATGATCGTGATGATGCACAACACCGACCTGGGCGACGGCTGGGAGCGCGAAGGCGAGCACGAAGGGTATTTTCGCGATTTTTCGGTGAAGCGGGCGTATCCCATGGGCATCAACATCGTGGTTTACGCCATGACGCATTAGCGTAGGAAACGGAGACACCTGTGGCCATCCCGACGGAAGCATCGGAACGCTCGTTTGAAGAGGAAGCCCTCGCACGGCTGACGGCGGGGCGCAAACGCCTGCTGGAAGAGTTGCGCCGGGTCATCGTGGGCCAGGACCGGGTGATCGAGGAGATCATGCTGGTCCTGTTTACGGGGAGCCATTGCCTGATCACGGGCGCGCCGGGGCTGGCCAAGACGCTGCTGATCCGGTCGATCGCGCGGATCCTGGGGCTGCGGTTCCAGCGAATTCAGTTCACGCCCGATCTGATGCCGTCCGACATCACCGGCACGGAGATCATCGACGAGGAACGGGCCAGCGGACATCGGGAACTGCGGTTCATCCCCGGGCCCGTGTTCACGAACATCCTCCTCGCCGACGAGATCAACCGCACGCCCCCCAAGACCCAGGCGGCGTTGCTCGAGGCCATGGAAGAAAAGCAGGTGAGCGTGGCCGGCGAGCCGCGCCGACTCGACCGGCCCTTCTACGTCCTGGCGACGCAGAACCCCATCGAGCTGGAGGGCACCTATCCCCTTCCCGAGGCACAGCTCGACCGGTTCATGTTGAACATCCGCATCGACTACCTCAGCGAAGACGAGGAATTGGAGGTGGCGACGCGGACGACGTCGGACGCCCAGGCGGAACCCCAGACGGTGTTCACGGGCGAAGACATGCTGGACTTCGCGCGGCTGGTGCGGATGGTCCCCATCGCCGACCCCGTGGCCCGCTACGCCGTCCGCCTGGTCCAGGCGAGCCGTCCCGACAACGCGTCCGCCCCGCCTTTCGTCCGCGACTGGGTGAGTTGGGGCGCGGGCACGCGGGGCACCCAGAACCTGGTCCTGGCGGCGAAGGCGCGGGCCCTGCTTCAGGGCCGGTTCCACGTGTCGTGCGGCGACCTCCGGGCGGTGGCGCATCCCGTGTTGCGCCATCGGGTCCTGACGAATTTCCGGGCCGAGGCCGACGGCATCGATGCGGAAGACATCATCGACCGCCTCCTGGAGACGATAGAAGAGCCCAAGTCGGGCCTTTTGCGATAGCCATGACCGGTATGGATGGAGTTGAGCAGGGAATATAAGGAAGTGCGGGCCCGGTCCCACGCGACAGCGACGCGTTGACGGCAAACCGGGCACCGCAGACCGAGGAACCGAGACGGCGGCCGTCGAGCGGAGTGTCGATGCCCGGATATCTGCAATTTATGAATCCCGCCGATCTGGCGCGGATCAAAGACCTTCAGCTACTGGCGCGATCCGTGGTGGAAGGCATGATGATCGGACTGCACCGCAGCCCGCACGCGGGCGCGTCCGTCGAGTTCGCCCAGTACCGGCCCTACACCCAGGGCGACGATCTCCGCCACGTGGACTGGCGCCTCTACGGCCGCACCGACCGGCTCCACATCAAGCAGTTTCAGGAAGAGACGAACCTGCGCTGCACCATCGTCCTAGACTGCAGCGGGTCGATGGAGTACGGGTCCGTCGAGCCGCGCAAGTTCCGGTACGGCCAGATGCTGGCGGCGTGCCTGGCCTATCTGCTGAACCAGCAGAAGGACGCGGTGGGGCTGGTGGGATACCGCCAGGCGATCCAGGTCTACCTCCCGCCGGCGGTCGGGGCGCGACACCTGCGGCGGGTCCTGGCCGAGCTCGACGGCCTGGCGTCCGAGGGCGCCACGGACACGGCGGGGACGCTGGGCTACCTGGGCAACGTTGTGAGGCCCCGGGGCATGGTGGTGCTGGTGTCGGACCTGCTCCATCCCCTCGAGGAGACGGTCGAGCATCTTCGGTCCCTGCGGGCGCGGCGCCAGGACATCATGGTGCTCCAGATCAGCGATCCGGCGGAACGGACCTTTTCCTTCGACCGGGCTTTGACCCTGGTGGACGCGGAAGACGCCCGGGAGCAGTACATCGTGCCCGACGCGGTGCGCGAGCAATACCTGGAGAACCGGCGCCGCCACTTCGATCAACTGCGGCAGGAGTGCCTGGCCGAAGAGATCGATATCGAGGAGTTCTCGACGGACCAGCCCCTGGACCACGCCCTGCACTATTTCCTGCAACGGCGCACCCACTTCCTGCACCGGTCCAGCCGGATACAGCGCGGACGCGCGGGAGGGCGACGCGGATGAGTCTGGCCTTCCTCTCCCCCTGGCTCCTGTCGGCGGCGGCGCTGATCGCCATCCCGTGGTATCTCCACCACATCCGGCGGCCCGAGCGGGAACCCGTGCGCTTCAGCAGCCTCATGTTCGTGCCGGACGTGAAGAAGGAGGTGATTGAGCGACGGCGGCTTCAGCACTTGCTCCTGCTCCTCCTGCGCATGC
>CAYVOE010000488.1:0-3962 GCA_964452795.1 uncultured Nitrospiraceae bacterium | reverse complement strand
AAAGCGCTCGATGGGCTCATGTGAGCTGATCGAACCCGTCACAGGACTACGAGGACTGCGCATGAAGGGCTCATGCGCATGACCTAACCCGTCATTGCGAGGAGCGGACTCGTGTGCAAGTGCCTACGAGAGGCGGGTGTACATCGCATATACCCATGCCGTCTGCAGGCACCCCGAATGGAGCGACGCGGCACTCTTTACCTATGGTAAGACTTCGCATCCTGGTCAAAGGCTCAAGTGAGATTGCCGCGTCGCTTATGTCTGAGCGCCCCGAGACGGACGGGGAGCGCGGGTATCCAGCGGCGCCTCGCGAGGTCGTGTGCCGGGGGCCCGCTCCTCGCAATGACGGGGTGTGCTATGCCTTCGGATTTAGGTCAAAGGCTCAAGTGAGATTGCCGCGTCGCTTATGTCTGGGTACCCATCGAAGGCATGGGTGCAACCAGAGGCTGTTGCTTCGATCAGCTGTACTCCTACAGGAGCACGCTCCTCGCAATGACGGGTGGGTGGAACCACATGAAGCCGTCGAGCGCAGGCCTCGTAGTCCTGCGGCGGGGGTGTGGCGGCCCTTCCCCGCGTTGGAGGCTCAGTTCTTCATGCCCGTGAGGGTGACGCCTTCGACGAAAAAGCGCTGGAAAGCGAAGAACAGGATCACGATGGGGAGGGTCATGAGGGTGGCGGCGGCGAAGAGGAGGGTCCACTCGCTGCCGTGGTTGAGGATAAAGGACTGGAGGGCGAGGGCGAGGGGCATCTTGGGCACGGAGTTGATGTAGATGAGGGGCCCCATGAAGTCGTTCCAGGTGCCCACGGTCTGGAACAGGACGATGGCCACGAGGGCGGGGTGCAGCAGAGGCAGCAGGATGCGCCAATAGACGGCGAAGGTGCCGGCGCCGTCGATCATGGCGGCCTCGTCGAGCTCCCGCGGCAGGCCCCGGAAGAACTGGCGCAGGAGGAAGATGTAGAAGGGAACGCCGAACCAGGTGGGCACCCAGAGGGGCTTGAAGGTGTTGACCCAGCCCAGTTCCGAGAAGATGAGGTACACCGGGACCATGGTGACCTGGGGCGGGATCATCATGGTCGAGAGGAGCACGAAGAACAGGAGGTCGCGGCCGGGCCAGCGGAACCGGGCGAACCCGTAGGCCACGAGGGGGCAGACGATGACCACGCCGGCCACGTTGAGCACCACGAGGGCGAGGGAGTTGGCGAAGTACCGCATGAAGGGGACGCGGAAGATCACCTTCTCGAAGTTCTCGAGTGTGACCGGATTGGGGATAAGCATGGCCGTGAGGCTTGAGGTGTCCTTCAATTGAACTTCGGTCTTCAAGGCCGTGGAGACCATGTTGAACAGGGGCAGGGCGAAGATCGCCACGCCGCACAGGAGCGCCCCGTGGGTCAGGACCGTCGCGATCCACCGGCGCAGGCGGACGGAACCGGCGGAGGCTCGGTCGGCCGACGACGGGAGCGGCGTGGAGACGGCGGAGTCACTCGGATTCATAGTACACCCACTTTTTCGACAGCCGGAGCTGCCACAGGCAGATGCCCACGGTCAGGGCGAAGAGCACCCAGGCCATGGCCGAGGCATAGCCCATTTCAAAGTATTTGAAGGCGCAGGCGAACAGGTACAGGGCGTAGAACAGGAGGGCGTCGCCGGGCGCGCCGATGATATAGGCCTGGGTGAAGATCTGGAGGCTGCCGATGGTCCCCATGATCCACAGGAACAGGATGTAGGGCGTCAGGAGGGGCAGCGTGATGTGGCGAAACCGGTGGAAGACGCCCGCGCCGTCCAGGGTGGCCGCTTCGTAGAGGTGCCGGGGCAGGGTCTGGAGCCCGGCGAGCCAGATGATCACCGTGCTCCCGCAGCCCCAGACGCCCAGCAGGATCAGTCCCGGCTTGGCCCAGGCGGCGTCGGTGAACCAGGGGGGCGCCGCGAGGCCCAGCCGATGGAGCAGGGGCGAGATCAGGTAATTGATAAGTCCCTGCTGCGGGTTCAACAGGGTAAGGAACAGGAACGACGACGCCACCACGGGCACGATAACCGGCACGTAGAACAGGGTGCGGTACATCCCGATGCCCCGGACCTTCGTGTTCAGCAGCAGGGCGATGGCGAGGCTCACGGCCATGCCCGCGGGCACGCCGAAGAGGGTCATGTACAGGGTGTTCCAGAGGCTGCGCCAGAAGCGGGGATCGTTGGCGAGCCATCCCGTCTCGCCCTGGTGAAATCCGAACATGCGGACCCAGTTGTCGAACCCGACGAACTCGTGGGGATGGAGCACGTCGTAGCGGGTAAAGGCCGTGACCAGGGAGTAGATCATGGGGCCGATGACGAAGACGGAGAAGCCGACGACCCACGGCAGGACGTAGCCCGCCCCGGCCAGGGCCTGACGCCGCTCGAGCCCCCGGTACGGGCGCAAAGCCCGCACGAAGGCCACGATCGCGGCTATCAGCAGCAACACGACCACCGCCGCCACGGCGCGGGCCACGGTGCGGCCCGCCACCACGGGACCGGTAGGCGGCTCGAAGTAGCGGTCCAGGGCGGCCTGAACCACCTTCTGCTCGCGGACGAGGAGTTCGTGGGGCGTGCCGGCGTGGGCCATGGCGTCGACGATGACCTTGGCCTGGGCGTCCCACAGCTCGTTGCAGGCGGGGGTCTGGGGCAGGAACCGGCTGTGGGGCAGGAGCTCGAGGCAGACCCGGTTGGCTTCGCGGAACTTCTCGGGAAGGTCGGTCGTATACCGTTCCGCGAGGCGCTCGTTGATCACGCGATTCGCGTGGTAGAAGGGCACGAAGAGGGCGCCCTCCCCCGCATCCCGCCGGCCGAATTCCCGCTGGGCCTCGGCCTGGATGATCCAGGCCTCCTCGCTGTTCATCCACTTGATGAAGGCCCAGGCCTCCTCGGGATGGCGCGCGTCGGCGGGGATGACCCAGGAGAACCCGCCCGACCACGAGACGGGAGGCTCCTGCCCGCGCACCGGCGGCGGAGGCGGCGTCACCACAAAGTCCATGTCGGGCCGAAGGCGGGCGATGTAGTCGAGGATGTAGTTGCCGTTGATCTGCATCGCCAACTGGTCCGACAGGAAGGGGTCGGCGATGGTCTCGTACTGGGCCGAGGCCTGGAAGGCCAGGACCTTGTCGCCGCCGCCCACCGCGTCGGACAGGCGGGTCATCCATTCGAGGGCCCGGACCACTTCGGGATCGGCGAGGCGCACCCGTCGGCCGTCGTCGGACAACCACCGGGCGCCCAACTGCCATCCGTAAAGGAACAGCCACGAATTGCCGTAATTGGGGGCGAAACCGAGGACGTCGTAGCGGCCTCGGACGGGATTGTATTGGGTGAGGGCGACGGCCATGCGCTCGAGCTCGTCCCAGTCTTCGGGTGGACGGTCGAAGCCGCCCCGGCGCAGCAGCTCGAGGTTGCAGAACAGGACGCGGCAGTCCACGTTCCAGGGCAGGGCGTAATGACGTCCCTCCCACTCGACCTCCTGGAAGGTGCCGGGATAGTAGTCCTCGATGCGCACCCCGTCGCGGGCCATGAGGTCGTCGAGGCTGCGAAAGGCGCCCCGGGGCGCCCACATGCCCATGGCGTGGCGTCCGAACCAGATGACGTCGGGTGGAGTACCGGCGATGGTGGCGGTTATCAGTTTCTGCGGGTCCAGGTGGCCCTGTCCGCCGGGTGTGCCCACGACGATCCGGATATGGGGGTTGCGCTCTTCGAAGGCCCGGATGGCGGCAAAGGTCCCCACATAGCTGCGCGACTCGACAAGTCCCCACAACTCGACGGTTACGGGCTTGTCGGCCGCTCCGGCGCCCCTGGATATCAAGGCCGCCGCGATGAGGCACAACCCGGCCGCCCCCATCTTACATACACGCATGGATGCGTTCCCCCCGGTACTGCGCGCCGCAGCAACCGACGCGCCATGTAGTTTGATACAATCGGACGGGCATTGCAAACCGGACCGGGTTTTCCG
>CAYVOE010000487.1:0-3973 GCA_964452795.1 uncultured Nitrospiraceae bacterium | reverse complement strand
GCACATGACTTTGGTGTGTTACAAGGTCATGCACCGTATTCAATTTTCAAAGACCATACCGCACCGGCCTTGGGCTCAGCATTTTGATTTTCCCGCCGACGCGTTGCGCTCGCAGCGCAAGCTTAGAACTTAACAGCCTCTAGCGTCTGCTTATTCCCGAAGGTCCTCGCCGTCTCTCCAGCGAGGGCTTCGTTCATCGCGCAAGCCCCAATGAAACCGCTTGAGTCGCCGGTTTATTCCGTCCGTCTCGTTGCCGAGATTTCCGGGAGGGGCCGGACGTGCAGGCCTCAATCAAACCTCTGAGTTCACAGGTTTATTTCCGGCCTGTCCGTCGCGCGTCGGGTACCGATGCATTCAACTTTTTGTCGTTGGAACCGTCCTTGCCTCGCGTTCCCAAACCTTGGGGACATGAACGAGCCGCTCAGGCTGCCCCGAGCGGCTCGTGGCAATTCTCGGTCTTTTTCGCGCCGCCCGTTTCCGGTGCGGCGGCCAACGCGAGCGGGACTATACCCGACTCCGAAGGCCGAATGCAAGCGAACCGCAAACTTATTTTTCCGGACCCCCTGGAGGCCCCAAAAACACGGTGTTTTTCGGGGTCTTTCCCGGTAAACCGAGCCCCGAGAGGGGGCCGGAATTGCTTGAAAGGCGACTCGCCGGCGTCAGAAACCTCGCACCATGTACGCGTGGAGCACGCCCGATTCGTCGGAATTAAAGAATCCCAGCGTGCCGTCGGGCGAAAGGAAGGGGTGTATGTGGGCCTGCTTGGCCCAGGAACTGCGGGGATGGGCGACGCGGCGAAGGTTCGTCAGGACGCCTTCCCCCGGCGCTCCGAGCTCCGCCACCACCACCCGTCCCTCCTCGTTCATCGGACCCGTATCCGAGATGAGGCGCGTCCCTTCGGCGTCCGTGGCGAAGTGGTAGAAGTTCGGATGCTCTGTCTCCCGGGTAAGGTCGTTCCGCACGGCGCCGGGCGTTTTCAGCCCGAGGTGGCCCTGGTCCGGCAGGGCCCGGCCCTCGATCAGCCGAGCGCTGCGGGGCTCTCGCGTACTGGTGCTGGTGATGGCCCATTCGCTACGTCCGCGCCAGCATTGGTGTCCCTGGCAATGCTCGTTCCCGTCCCGCCCCCAGGGCATGGTGCGGAAATCGGAGCCGTCGTCGCGTATCACGTGGATGTCCGCCCCGAGCCCGCTGACCAGCGTGGTGACCTCTCCGCTTGGAGTGGCCTCGTTGCCGTGGTTTTCCTGGACCAGGATGTCGCGCCGCGCCCCTGGGTCGTTAGACCTCGAGTACTGGGGATGAAGATTGCACCAGGACGGTCCCTGCAATACGACGTCCACCGCGGCCTTTTCCAGGTCGAAGACCATGAGGCCGAAGGGGGCGTCCTCGGTCTGGCCGTCGCCGAGAAAGGCGGAGAGGGCGAGCCGCCTTCCGTCGGACGAAATGGTGGACAAGGGATAGATGCGGCTGGGCCGCTGACCCGTCTCGGGCAGGCCCGCATCGAGCACCAGCAAGGTCTCGCGTTCGGTGCCGTCGAGGCCCACGCGCCTGAGCGAAAGGCATCCCCCGTTCACCTCCGTCTCGTTGACGAAGTAGTAGAGCCAGCGTCCGTCGGGAGACACGGACGGCGCGGTGGCGCCCCGTTCTTCCGTAAGGGGAGCCAGGGAGCAGCCGTCTTCGATGTCGCACAACAGGTACCGGTGTTCGGGGTCGTTCTTGTCGCTCCCGTGGGCGTGGGCGGAACGGTGAAGCACGAAACGCTTCGAGTCGGGCGTGAAGATCTGCGCCTCCATATACACGTGGCAATGGGGCACGGATCCGGAGGTAAGCTGAATGACTTCCGTCCCCGACGGGGCCTCGGGATCGACGAGGTCCGGCCGCAGGGCGAGGCCCTTCTCCGCTCCCCGGGCGCGGCCCCCGCCCGCGATCCAGAACCCCAGTCCCGCCCCCGCGGCGCCTCGGCGGAGAAAGCTCCTGCGCGTGTAGTTCTTCATGTCGCCTCCTGGCTACGGCACCCGAAGACTCCCGATCTCCCGGGCGCCGGGATCTCGATTCGCCCAATCCCAGTAGGGTATGTCTGTCCTCCGCACGCGACGGAAGGTGTCGACCGCCATAGTACACCTTCGAGGGTCCGGTTTTCCCGCTTGCGGAGGTCAGCCGGAAACCGAATCCGCCGGACCGGCGAGGCCCTCGAGCATCCGACGTTCAGCGGCGTAGGGATCGCTTCGGGGACCGTCGTAGGCGTCGCCCAGGATGCAAGTCTCGCGCTCGACCAGCGACCACGGGACGGTGACCTGGCGGGGCGTGGTCTGGCGGCCTTCGATGACTTCCAGCAGGAGCCGGGCCGCCTCGGCGCCCATGTCGACGTACGAGAACCGGGTTGCGGAGACGCGGGGGCGCATCATCTCGAAGGCCCGGTCGTCGCCGACGACGATGACCTCGAGGTCGCCCGGACACCGAAGCCCGCGGGCGCGAATCCGGCTGAAAGACTCCATGGCCAGCTCCGGCCGCCCGATGATGACCACGGACGGCCGGGCGTCGAGCATTCGGTCCACCACGGCGGCCAGGGGCACGTCGCCCACGTGGTCGAGGCGGAGCAGCTCGGGGTCGACCGGCACGCCGGTGTCCGCGTGGGCCCGACGGTAGCCGTCGATGCGCTGGAGCACGTCGAGGGGCGGCTCGTTGGGCGTGCCGACGAGGAACCCCACACGCCGGTGCCCCTTCGCGAGGAGCGCCCGGACGAGTCGGTGCGCTTCGAACCGGTTGTCCGGGCAGACGCAGTGCCAGGGCCGCTCCATGGGGTTGGGTCCGAGCATGACCATGGGCGTGCCGAGGTCGGCCAGTTCCTCGTAGTAGCGGTAGCGGGGATTGGGCTCGTTGTAGATGAGGCCGTCGAGGAAGTCCAGGCACATCCGGGGCGGCGGCGCATCCAGGTCGTATTCGTGCTCGACGCGGTGGACGATGTGGATGTCGTATCCGCGGACCTGGGCAACGTTCTTGGCGCCCGAGACGAGCATGCCGAAGTTGAGCCAGGTGACTTCCATGTGGGCGCGGCGCTTGACGGGCTCGGTGATGGGAAAGCTGATGCCGAGGACAAAGGTCTGGGCGGCGGACAGGCCCCGGGCGAGTCGGTTGGGCCGGTACTCGAGGACCCGGGCGGCCTCCATGACGCGGCGGCGCGTCGCCTCGGTGACCGCCACGGGCAGGGGCTTGTCGTTGAGCAGACGCGACACCGTGGAAGGCGTCACCCCCGCCATGCGGGCCACGTCCCGAAGGGTCGATCGTTTGCCACCCATACACGCCTCCCGATGGTCTCGACGCCTCTCCCGTCCGTCACGAGTCCCCGCCGGTGCGCGGGCCGTCGATGAGCACGGCGACTCGGTCGTGCCCCCTGCGTCGGGCGGCGACGGCCGGGGTGTCGGCGTTGGCGTTGAGCGCGCTCGCGTCGGCGCCGCGAGCCAGCAGGTACGCGGCGACCTCGGCATGGCCGTTTTCCGCGGCCACGTGAAGCGGCGTTTCGTCGTATCCGCCGCGCACGTGCACGAGCCGCGGGTCCGCCTCGACGCAGGCCCTTAGATTATCCAAATCGCCACCACCTGGGGCGGCGGCAGGCGAGACAGATCGATTTCAGGGCCTTCCACATGGGTGACGCCCTTCGAGCAGCCGACGCTCATCGCCGAGAACGTCAGCGCCAGCAGGAGGCGGATCGCCCGGTTTCCTCCCATGGGTATTTCCTCCGTGGCCGTGGGCCGGAATCTCCCAAAGGGCGCGGGATAGAACCGTCGGCTCCTTCCCGCGCCCTCTCCGAGGGAGGTCTCGTGTCGCGGACCCGGCGGCTCAGAACCCGTAGTACCGGATGATGGCCGCGCTGTCCTGGGTCATGGGGTACTTGCCGGGATAGCGGATGAACTCGACGTGTCCGTCCATGTACAGCACATTGCCGCCGCCGGGCACGTGGTTGAAGCTGGCGGCGTTG
>CAYVOE010000486.1:0-3975 GCA_964452795.1 uncultured Nitrospiraceae bacterium | reverse complement strand
TATGTATCCCCTTCGGGGAAAAGAACGGGGGTGGTGGTCAGTAACCCAGGGTGGCGCTCGCTGTCGCTCGCTGACCCTGGGCTAACTTATATATCCCCTTCGGGGAACTTTCCCTGCCGAAGGCGATACCGGAACGGCCGGGCCGCGGCCCATCGCTGCGAGGCCATCCCTTGGAATCCCGAGCCTTGTACGCCGTCGCCGGGATGGGGGCCGAACGAGTACAAAGCGCGCCCTCCCGCGGGCTTCGAGCCGGCGGTAGGGCGCGCGCAAATACGTCGTGGATCAGCTATCGAGGGACCAGCCGTCGCGGTAGGGCGGGTTCACGTACGCGTTGGCCTCGGGGAGGTTGCTGACCGTCATGCTCGCGCTGTCCCAGTAGATCCTCTCCTGGGTGCGGATGGCGATGTTGCCCAGCAACACGGCTTCCGTGAGCGGCCCCGCCACGTCGAAGTTGGACCCGGCCGGTTCGCCTCCTTTACACGCGTTGATCCACTCCTGGTAATGGCCGGGCGACCGGGGCAGCACCGTGGGCGGCGAGCCGTAGTCGCGCATGCGGGCCTCGGGAATGATGCGGGAATTGAGTATTTTCCCCGTGTCTCCCACGTAGAGCATGCCGTCGCCGCCGCCGAAGCGCCGGCCCGGCTCGAGCTCCTCGGGCCGCCAGGGCATGAGCCCGCCGTCCCACCACGTGAGCGACACGGCCGGGCGATCGCCGTCGGCGGGGAACTCGTACCGCACGATGGACGCCACCGGCGCGGTTTCGTTGTTGATCTCGGGCGGGCACTGGGCCGCCGTGGACGTGGCGACCACGCTCTCCGGAGGACCCAGCTTGAGCGCCTTGAAGATGGCGGCGAAGTTGTGGCACCCGATGTCGCCCAGGACGCCCGTGCCGAAGTCCCACCAGCCCCGCCACACGAAGGGATGATAGACCCCTTCGACGAAGGGCCGTTCGGGGGCCGGACCCAGCCACAGGTCCCAGTCGAGCGAGGCCGGCACGGGCGACGAGCCCTCGGGCCGCGGAATGCCCCGGGGCGAGATGGAGGGGTTGCGGTTGCACCAGCCGTGGATCTCGCGCACGGGACCGATGGCGCCGTCCCAGATAAGTTCGCACAGGTAGCGGGCGTCTTCCGAGGCCTGGCCCTGGTTGCCCATCTGGGTGGCCACCCCGGCGTCGCGCGCGGCCTTCGCCAACACGCGGGCCTCGTAGATCGAGTGGGTGAGGGGTTTCTCGCAGTACACGTGCTTGCCGTGCCGGATCGCCGTCAGGGCCACCACGGCGTGGAGATGATCCGGCGTGGCCACGACCACCGCGTCGATATCCTTCTGCTTTTCGAGCATCACGCGAAAATCGCGGTACTTCTTCGCGTCGGGATAGCGGTCGAAGGTCCGGGCCGCGTAGCCCTCGTCCACGTCGCACAGGGCGACGATGTTCTCGTGGGACACGCGATCGATGTCGTGTCCGCCCTGGCCGCCCACGCCGATGCCGGCGATGTTGAGCTTCTCGTTGGGCGACGCCGTGCTGAGTTGGGCGGGCGCCTTCCCGGCCGCCCATACGCCCGCGGCCGCGGCGGACCCCGCCAGGAAATCGCGCCTCGAAATTCCACCGGATGCCATGGCTACCTCTCCCTGTCGCGCCCGTACGAACCCCCGGGCCTCCCTTTACCGGCCAGTGTAGGCCCCGACGCGGCGGGATTCAACGGCGCTACACGGCCGCCAAGTCGCGGGCCACGTCGGTCCGATAGGCCTGGATGGCGGGCAGGACCCCCGCCAGGATGCCCACCAGCGCCACGGCCGCAAAGGCGGACACGATGAGCGAGTTGGTGGCGAAGGGCTGAATGATAAGCCCGTAGTTGGCCGTCAGGTAGGTGCCGATGGACCACGACACCGCCGCGCCCAGGAACCATCCGGCGCCGATGCCCAGCAGCGTGACCCAGAAGGCCTCGATGAGGATGGACCCGAAGATCTCGCTCGACGAGGCCCCGAGGGCGCGCATGATGGCCAGGTCCCGACGGCGCTGAACGATGGACAGGTACAGCCCGATCATGATCGACAAGGCCGAGATCACCACCACCAGGAACCCGATGGATACCAGCACCGTCTTGGCCGTGCCCAGGAACTGATCGTAGAACTTGCTGATCTCGATGATGGGCGTCACGGCGAGCACGTTCATTTCGCGGTTGATGCGATCTTTGAACTGGAACTGAAGGGCGGGCGTGTGGAGCGAAACCAGCACGGCCGTGACCTCCGGCGCCTCCTCGTCCGCGTGCGCCTCCTCTTCCTCCTCGCCATGGTGGGCGTGGAGGTCCCACACCGATTCCAGGTCCACGTAAATGGCGCGGTCGGTGGGCGCCTCCGCGGGCTCCAGAATCCCCACCACGGTATAGGGAAGCTGGCTGTGGTCGAAGCCGCTGATCTCCGACGGGATGCCCTCCATGAACCCGTGGGTCCCCACGATCTTTGAGCCCACCTCGAGCCCGTTGTGCTTCGCCGCCAGGGCCCCCACCACGGCCTCCATGGGCCCTTCAAAGTACCGGCCCTCGGCGAGCTGGAAGGGGCGCCGTTCCCGACCGCGGGTGTCGGTCCAGGAGTAATCGAAGAGGTCGCGGCTGGTGCCCACGATGCGGAACCCGCGATAGGTGTCGCCGAGACCGATGGGATAGGCCTCGGCCACGTCGGGATCCGTTTTGAGGGCCTCGTAGTCCGAATACAGGATGTTGCCCGTGGGCGTGTCCATGAAATAAACGCTGCTCAGCACGAGCTGCAGGGGGCTTCCCTTGGCGCCCACCACGATGTCGAAGACCTTGCCCTCGTCCTCGAACCGGCGCCGCGTCTCGTCCTCGAGGGTCAGCACCGTCGAGATCAGCGCCACGCCCAGCGACACGGAAAGGACCGTCAGGAAGGTCGTCAGCTTGCGGTTCCAGAGATAGCTCCAGGCAATGTGCCAAAGACTCATGGCGATGATTCCTCCGGGTCCCCGGCCGTGGGGACGCATGCGTCATTCTTAGCAGATAGGGCCGAGGAAACGCCAAAAAGCGCCGGAAAGCGGGCCGCCCCATGGGGATGGCCCGCGACTGTCCTCCGACGACCATCGGTACGGCCGGCTCGATCTTTCCTCGGCTCCGGTCGGTCCTTAGTGTTCGTGGGCGTGGCTGGCCTCGTGGAACACCACGCCTCCGCGGTTTACCGGGAACCGGTTGCCGAAGGGGCCGTTGTACCGCAGGAACTCCACGTGGCCGTCCATGAAGAGGACGTTGCATCCGCCGGGCACGTGATTGAAGTGCGTCGAATCGTCGCCCGAGATTTCGTCCCACATTACGGCCAATTGAGACTGGGCCACCGCCCCGGAGGCAGGATTGTTGATGTCGGTGATCATGAAGCGCTCGATGCCTTCCTTCAACCGCATGATGCTGTTTCCGCCCCCGTTGCCCGTGCCGGCCAGGACGGGCCAGTCGCGGTCGTAGGCCCGGGAATCGATCTCAAGATAGTTTTCGGCGAAGTCATGCACGTTGACTTCGAGGGCCTGGATGCGCGTCTCGTCGCGGGTCATGACGTGTTCCACCGCCCAGCCGAGGTAGACGTAGGGGTGCTCGAAGACTTCGCAGGGTTCGACGATGCCGTTCCGCGTCAAGTGCGACTCCTTCCAGTGCGTCGACGTGTTGTGGCCCTCGTCCCACAGCTCCAGCGCCGTGCTCCCGGTGGGCGCGCTCGGACACACCAGGACGTTGAAGTCGGTCAGGTACTCGGGGTACACGGCTTCCGGCGCGAAGAGGGTGGCCCAGGGCGTCAGCTCGCCCCGACAGTCCCGGTGCTTCATCATGGGGAAACGTCCGCCGCTCTCTCCGGCGTACATTTTGAAGACCGTGCCCATTTGCTTGAGGTTGTTCGCGCAGGCGGCGCGGTTGGCGGCTTCCCTCGCCCGCGAAAGGGCCGGCAGCAATATGGCCGCCAGGATCCCGATGATGGCGATCACCACCA
>CAYVOE010000485.1:2977-3976 GCA_964452795.1 uncultured Nitrospiraceae bacterium | reverse complement strand
ATTTAGCCCAGGGTCAGCGAGCGTAAGCGAGCGCCACCCTGGGTCAGGGCACCGCACCCCCGTCTTTTCCCCGAAGGGGATACATACGCAGCGATGCAGGTCAACCATCGGACGGGACCGTTGTGACATCGACCTTTGCCCCACCCGTCGTAGGACTACGAGGACCGCGCTGGACGGAGCGGTGAGCCTACCGCCCCCCCCGTCATTGCGAGGAGCGGCCCTCCGTGGAACTCATTACAGGAGGAGGGGTTACACTGGGTCGGCTCATGCCGTCTGTGGGCGCCCATACAGGAGCGACGCGGCAATCTTTACCTATGGGATGCCTTCGGACTTGGGTCAAAGGCTCATGTGAGATTGCCGCGTCGCTCATGTGTGGGCGCCCATCGGAGGCACGGGGGTAACCAAGGGTTGTCTCTTCGTTCGCCTGTACTCCCACAGGGGTCCGCTCCTCGCAATGACGGGTAGGGGCAGGCTCATGAACCCATTGGGCGCAGTCCTCGTAGTCCTGCGACGGGTAGGCCTATCCACATGAACCCGTCGGGCACACTCCTCGCATTCCTATGATCGATGGGGGGACGCCGGTGGTAGAACGGTGTCATCCAATAGTTGGCCTGAATGTGTACGTATGTATCCCCTTCGGGGAAAAAGACTGGGGTGCGATCCTGATCCCAGGGTGGCGCTCGCTGCCGCTCGCTGACCCTGGGCTAACTTATATATCCCCTTCGGGGAATTCCCCACAGGGAAACGACGATCGCGAAACAGTCGCGTCGTTCGGCCGGAAGACGCGCTGCATATCTTCCCCTTCGGGGAATTTCCTCAGACCGACGGTGGTGCATGTACGGTCGAGGTCTTCGTTGGGTCGACGCGCCGCGTATGCGCCCCCTTCGGGAACATCGCCCCGGGGCCGATAGGATACCCGGACGGCCGCATTTCATGGCGAGCCCGGCCCGGCCGCGTACGTATCCCATTTACGCACGACGGTTGTTGCATGCCTGGGCC
>CAYVOE010000485.1:0-2967 GCA_964452795.1 uncultured Nitrospiraceae bacterium | reverse complement strand
AATTTGCCGAATACTGGGGCGGAGTGCATGGAGTCCAAGGGTTTACTGCCGATACTAAACGTTCCCGCGCAACAAACGTCGGGTCCGGTCTGGCTGGCGGTGGCGCTGCTGGCGCTGCTGGCGGTCGCCATCGTGGTGGAGTTCACGCGCCAGCGGGTCCAGGCCCGGCGCCGGCTTCTTCGCGAATGGGAGACCCTCCGGCAGATCGCGACGGAGCGGGAATTGTCCGACGACGAGTGGGACCGGCTGCGGGCGTGCATCGAGCGGGGGAGCCCCCGCGATCCGTTGCGTGCCGCCACGGTGCGCCAGGAGTTCGATCGCTGCGTCGAACGGGAGATGACGGCCCTGCGGGAACGGGGCGATCCGTCGGCCTACGAGGCGGTGGGGGCTCAGTTGCGGGATGTGCGGGTGCGGCTGGGGCTTGATTACGTGGCCTTTGGCCAGCGTATCGCCTCAACCCGGGAACTGCCGCCGGGCCAGGAACTGTGGCTGGCGGCGGCGTCTGAAGGCCGGCCCTCGTGGCGGGCGGCGACGGTGGTGGCGGTGGACGAGGCCTATCTTCAAGTCACGCCGAGCGACGGGGAGCTTCCCCCCGACATCGAGGCGGGAGGCCGTGTCCGCGGCCGCGCCTGGCGGGGAGAGGACGGGCGCTACGAATTCACGGTCCCCGTGGCGCGCATCGAGACGAATCCGCCCACGCTGTTTCTGCATCACACCTCCGATCTGTCGCGGACCCAGGCCCGCGAATACTTCCGCATCCGCTACGAGGACACCTTGTCGGTGGGGATTCTGGATCCGGCCCCGCAAGAGGGCGACGATTCGGCCCGGTTTGTGGAACCCCAGACGTGGCTTCGGTGCCGGGTCACCAGCTTGAGCGCGGGCGGCATCGCGTTGGTGGCGTCTCAGCCCGTGCCGGCCCACGTAGGGCTGCGGATCCCCCTCGAACTGCCCGATCTGGACCCGCTCGAGCTCAACGCCCGGATCGTGGGCACGCAGCCGGTGGGTGCGGGCCACTACCTCGTGCGGGCCACCTTCGTTGACATCCCCGATGAGGCGCGGGACCGGCTCGCCCGCTTCGTGGCGCTGCGCCAACAGGCCCAGACCGCCGAAGACGACCGGGAGTAGGCCCGTGGATTTTCTGCGAGAGGCCGTAGCGGCCGTCCAACGCAACCTCGGCGCCCTCGGCCTCTATACGGTGGTGGTGGTGGGCGCTCACTTACTCCTCAGCGGGGCCAGCACCCTGCTTGGCGTCAGCAACCTTACGCCCGGCGAGATTCCTTCCGGCCCCGCACAGGCCTATCTGATCCTGGCGCCGGTGGCGGTGGCCCTTGCCGTCTCCGCGGCCCAGGCGGTGGTCTTCGCCCGCATCGGCCGGGAGATCGACAAGCCCCTTTGGAAAGTCAGGGACGACCGGGAGGCGCTGCGCCGGTTCTTCCGGCTCTGGGTGGTCCTGAACCTGCTGGCCGCAGGCGCGGAAGTGACGCTTGTTTTCGGCATGTTTCGCGAGAACGAATCCATGCTGGGCCTGGGCCTGTCGTTCTCCTTCTTGCTCCATCTCGTGCTGGTTCCTGTGGGCGCCTGCATGATGTTCCCCGGCACCGTGAACTGGCAGGAGTTCGGACGGAACCTCGCGCCGCTGGCGACCTCCTTTCCCCGGGCTCTGCTGCTGATATTGTTGAATTTCTTCGGGTTCCTGCTGATCTTCCAGGCGGCGCCCGTCGAGGTGCCGTGGCTCCGGTGGGTGGCCCTGGTGCTCATCGCCATCATCCTTGCCTACCTCGACTGCGTCGTCTTCGCCGGGACGTGGATCCTGTGCATCGAGCACCGGAACGCCGACGACACCGACCTCGACTTTTGAGCCGCGGCGGACATGGCTCGACCGGCCCCGGGAGGGAACCATGAGCGACCGTCCCCGACCCCGCCGGCGCGTCGGCTGCTTCCGATTTTTGGCCGGAGCCGTACTCATGTTCGTGCTGGCCGCGGCGGCCTATGTGTTCTACGCGCGCCGGCTCCCCGAAGACGCCCCCCTGGCGCGGATGTACCGCACCGAGGCCACCCTGCGGCTGCTGGTGCGGGCGGTGGACGGCTACCGCGCGGCCCACGGCGCCTGGCCGCCCGCGGGTCCCGAGGGGCTGGAGCGCGCCGTGGCGCACCTGTCGCGCAACGTGAACTATCTACCGGAAGGGGTGCCACGAGACGCCTGGGACCGCGCGTACGTGTACGTGCCCGCCGACGAATACGACGGCCCGGACAGTCTCGCCCTTCGCGGTCCCGACGGCGCCTGGCACGCCCCCGGCGCCTGCCAGATCTACTCGCGGGGCGCCGACGGCGACGCCGGGATTGGAAATCCGGCCGCCCAAGGGGACAATATCGTGAGCTGGGACCCCGACCGATCGTGGCGTCCCCACTACCGCACACTGAACCGACGCTATCGCAAGGAAAACCCATGAGGATCGAGATCCCGTACGGGAAGGAACGCATTTCGGCGGAAGTAACGGCGGGTCGCCGGCTGGCCACGCTCGACATCGCGGAGGTGCCGCAGCTGCCCGACGCCGCGGCGGCCGTGCGCCGGGCCCTCGAGGAGCCCATCGGCCTCGAACGCAGCATTTTTCAAACGGTTCGGCCCGGCGAGACCGTGGCCATTGTGGTGTCCGACTCGTTCCGCCAGACCGGGTCGGACGTCTTCCTTCCCGTGCTGGTGGGGGGACTCAACGAAGCGGGGATCCGCGACGAAGACATCTGCTTCGTCTTTTCCACGGGTACGCACCGTCCGCCGACCGCGGAGGAGCAGCAGCGGATCCTGGGCGCGGATGTTTACCGGCGCTTCGCGTCGCGCGCCTTCCCTCACGACCCGCACGATCCGAACGGGCTGGAACGGGTGGGGACCACGAGCCGGGGCACGCCCGTCGACATCAACAAGCGCGTCCTCGCCTGCGACCGCCTCATCGCCCCGGGCGCCGTGGTGCT
>CAYVOE010000484.1:0-3991 GCA_964452795.1 uncultured Nitrospiraceae bacterium | reverse complement strand
CATCGCCTGCTGCCGGCCCTAAACCGAGAAACGCGAAAAGTCCATTATACTCAGGAGAGACGCCGCCGAACAGTCGCGATCCGGGGCACTCGAAAAGCATGGATCGGCCTCCGCGAGACTTCGGAGCGGCGCGGCGGCGGTATCCCCGCCTACAGACCCGGTTCGGGCACCGGCGCGGGGCCGGCGATGGGGGTGCGGGCCAGGGGCGTGACGACCGGCTTTTGAACCTCTTCCCGGACCCGCACGGCCGCGTCCGGCCGGTCGGTGATGAGGAAGTCGACGCCCCACAGCATGAACCGGCGCATCTCGGCCTCGTCGTTGACGGTCCAGACGGCGACGGTCTTCCCGGCCTTGTGGAAGGCGGCAAGGCGGCCCAGGTTGAGGGAATCCTTGTGGATGTTGAACCCGGCCACGTCGAGGAGGTATCCCCAGCGCAGGTAGTCTTCCCAGACCTCCGGGCGCTCGGGATTGGCCGCGCCCAGGTACTCGACGCGCACGTCCGGCGCCTCGTGGATCGCGATGGCGCAGACGATGGGCGAGAAGGACTGGATTACGACCTGCCGTTGGAGGCCCCGTTCCCGAATGGCCCGAATCGACCGACGCGTGAGCTCGAGGTTGCGGGTGCCGTCGGCCTCGATGAGCTCCATGGTCCGGCGCCACAGTTCCGGGGTGAGGGTGGGCACGTCCTGGGCGAGCTTCCGGATCGCGGCTCGCAGTTCGGCGTCGTTGTCGCTGTCCTTTATCTCGAGATACACGCCGATGCCGAGGTCGCGGGCAAGGTCGAGGGCCTCATCCAGCGTGGGCACGGGCTCGCCGGCGTAGCGGGCATCCTTCCACGACCCGGCGTCGAGGGCCTTGATCTCGGCGAGGGTGTGCTCGGCCACGGCGCCGGAGCCGTCGGTGGTGCGATCGAGCGTGCCGTCGTGGATGACGACGGCGTGGCCGTCCGCGGTGAGGGTACAGTCGAGCTCGAACCATTCGGCCTTCATTTCGTGGGCTTGTCGGAAGGCCTCGAGGGTGTTTTCGGGGGCGTAGGCGCTGGCTCCCCGGTGGGCAATCACCTGGATCCCCCCCTGCCCTTCGCCCGCTTCCAAGGTCGCACATCCCGCCATCAGCGCCATCCCCAGCAAGGACCCCAAGATCGTTCGCAGTGCCATATTAAACCCCTGAAATCGTCGTTTTATGCCGTTTTCGCTCCCCCATCGAAAGGGAGATCAGAATGCCACGGAAACGGCGAGAACGCAAATCGGGACGGCGGCGCGGTAGCTTTGACGGGAATGCTTGTGGTATGATCCCGCGCCTGTGAGACTTAGGTGGGTAGGCGGTCGCATCAGCAGGAACCTTTCACGCCCGCCCTGTGCCGCATCTCGGGCGCCGCGGAGGCGGGGTCTGCAACTTTTGACGGGGAACGGTGATTAGGAAGGATTGGCGGGAGTTTAAAACCCCTTACAGCCGCGCCGCGGCGCCGTCCGATTCCCGGTCCTCGCACCGTCCCGCCCGCCGCAACGAAGCGACGGCTCCGAGCCCATGAAGAGGGAGATTACATGAAGCGCGCACTGGTTTCGGCCCTGCTGCCCGCGGTCCTGACGGCCTGCGGCACCACGGTTTCGCTGCCCTGGCAACAGTCGACGGCGCCTCCGGCCGACATGACGGGGCCCGTCGGTTCGCCGGGTCTGGCCATGGCGAGTTCCCAGCGCTTTGCGGACGTGCCCATCCCGCTGGACGTGAAGGAGAACCGGGAACAGACCTACGTGTTCGATTCGGGAACGCTCCAGTTGGGTCGGCTGGTCTACACGACCCGGGCGGACCTGAACGAACTGGCCAATTTCTATATCCAAGAGGCCCCCGCCGCGGGCTGGACCCGGGAAAACGTGGTCGAGGCCGAGAAGGCGGTGACGATTTACTTCAAGAAGCCGGGCAAACGGCTGATCGTGTCAATTAACGACGAGGGGCGGCTCGTGGGCCGCAAACTGGTGTTGAATTACCATCCGGACAGCGGCTCGGCGCTATGAACCGGTCCCTCCTCGTGGTGCTGGCCCTGGCCCTGCCCGCCCTGGGCGGGTGCGAAAGTCCCGGCTCGCTGCCGGTGGACATTCCGCTCATCACGGGGCCGCGGCTGAGCGACACGGAGGTGATCGGCGCCGTCCTCGACGACGTCCAGGAGGGAATGCAGCGTCGGCGGGTGTTTAAGGTGCTGGCCCACGTCTCGAAGAACTATCGCGACGTGGAAGGCCGCACCTACGCGGACATACAGGACTATCTTAACGAGGTTTTCTCGCTGTACCGGGAAATCCGGATTACGCGGGTACCGCCGGAGATCTTCGTGCAGGGCTCCGAGGCCAAGGCCATCGAAACCTTCGGCACCATCGCCGAACCGTTCGACCCGGCCAAGGCCCCGCCTCTGCAATTGCAGGGACAAGTGACGGTCTACCTTGAAAAGGTGGGCAACCGTTGGCTTATCGTCGAATGGGGCAACGTGCAGTAGCGCGACAGAGGACCCGAGGGAGCCGCCCCGGCCGCCTCGGAAAGTGAAGCTAAGGGATTGGTGAGGCACATAATGGCGTTGGAGACTCAGAAACGGCCCGGCCGAAAGCCGGTCATCGAGCCCCGGAAGAAGAGCGACCTCGAAGCGCTCCTGCTGCATATCAAGGAAAATCCGCTGCTCTACGCGGCGGGCGCGGCCGTGGTGTTGCTGGCGGCCCTGGCCGGCGGGCTGTACCGCGTGGCCGAACGGGGGCGTGAGGCCGAGGTGGGCGCCCAGTACGCGAAGGCCATGGAGACCGTGGACGCGGAACTGCGCGTCGGAGAGCTCGAGCAGATCCCGGCGAAAGGCACCTCCATCGAGGCCGAGGTCGTATACATGATCGGCGAGGCCGCCTACGAAGCGGGCGACCTCGACAAGGCGCAGGCGGCCTTCGAGCGGGTGCGCGACGAGTTCTCTCGCTCGACGTGGGTGGCCCCGGCCGTGGAAGGGCTGGGCTACATCGCCGAAGACCGGGGAAATCCCGAAGAGGCCCTGGAATACTACCAGGAGGTGCTCAGCAAGCACGGCGGGAGCTTCACCGGCGCGCGCCAGCTCGTCAACATCGGGCGGGTCCAGGAAAAGCTGGGGAACTTCGAGAAGGCCATCGAGGCCTACCGGGACCAGGTCAACCTGGTCGGCCAGCCGGCCAGCGCCCGCCAGGCCCAGGAAGCCTTGGACCGCCTCCGGACCGAGCACCCCGAGCTGTTCCCCGAAGAGGCCGCGGAAGATGCCTCCGCCGCCACGACGACCGAACCCGCCCCGGCGCCTGCCCCGGCCGACGGCATTGTGAACCTTCCCGTTCCGGCGGAACCGGCGCCCATGCCGGAAGAAACGCCCGCCGTGGAGCCCGTGCCCGTGCCGGAAGCCCCGGTCGAGGAAACAGCGGCCCCCGAGGCCGCCGAAACCCCGGCCGCACCCGTTGAGCCGGTGGCCGAAGAGGCTGCGCCGGAGGCGGTCGAAGAGGAAGCGATCGAAGAAATCGCGGCCGACGATGCAGCGACCGAAGAAGCCCTGGAAGAGGAAGCGGTGACGGAAGAGGTCGCGGACGAGGTTGCGGTCGAAGAAGAAGCGGCCATCGAGGACGAGGCGGCAACTGACGAAGCGCTTTCGGAACCGGCCCCCGACACCGCTGAGCCGGTTGAAGAAGAAGTACTCGAGGAAGCAGTCGAGTAAACCGAAACGACACCGCCGGCGACACCGCCGACGTTCAGATCTATCGAGTGGGGGGAGGTGTTACCTCCCCCTTTCTCTTTCCCACCACCGGACATGCCTGCCGGGTGCCACGGCGATTCCCCTTGTGATGACAGCGTGCCGTCAAAGGTCCGCCAAGGCGCGTCTGCTATCCGCCATTGCGAGCCCCCAAGCCGCCTGCGCGGCCGCCGTGGTGGATGAAAACCGGGGAGAGGCAGACGGGGCCGGAGCGGCGAGGCCGGGCGTGTAGAAACGCCCCGATGGGGATAAGCACGC
>CAYVOE010000483.1:0-3994 GCA_964452795.1 uncultured Nitrospiraceae bacterium | reverse complement strand
GGGAGGAGGGGTTACGTTGGGTCCGCTTATGCCGTCTGTGGGCGCCCCGGCAGAGCGACGCGGCAATCTTTACCTATGAGATGCCTTCGGGAACGGAGTCAAAGGCTCATGTGAGATTGCCGCGTCGCTTATGTGTGGGTACACATCGGAGCCATGGGTGCAGCCAAAGGCTGTTCCTTCGTTCGCCTGTACCCCCACAGGTGTCCGCTCCTCGAAATGACGGGGAGGCGGTACCTCGTGAGACCATCGAGCGCAGTCCTCGTAATCGTACGACGGAGGGCCACCCCACATGAACCCTTCAGGCGCAGTCCTCGGAACCCTACGAGGGGTGGGCCATCCCAGGTGGGCCCCTTCGAGCGCGGTCCTCGCAGGCTTACGGTGAGCGACACGGCTCCCGCCAGCCGTAGGCGCGTGGCTTAGGGCGCATCCAGGCCGGTACGGCGACGGAGGGCGGCGACTTCCTGCGCCTCAAGGTGGCGCCACTGGCCCCGGGGCAGTTCCCCCAGCTCGACGCCGCCGACGGCGATCCGTTTCAGCGTGCGGACGCGGTGGCCCACGGCGGCGCACATCCGTTTCACCTCGCGATTGCGGCCCTCGTGCAGGGTGAGGCGGAGCCGGGTCGAGTTGGGGCCGGTCTCGACGACCTCCGCGCGGGCGGGCGCCGTCATGCCGTCGTCGAGCATCACCCCCTGCTCGAGCTGTCGCAGGGCCTCGGGTTTCATACGCCCCACCACCCAGGCATCGTAAACCTTCTCCACTTCGTAGCGAGGATGGGTGATCCGGTGGGCGAGTTCGCCGTCGTTGGTGAGAAGCAGGGCGCCCTCGACGTCGATGTCGAGCCGCCCCACGGGAAAGACCCGGGCTTCGAGGCTGCGCACGTAGTCGACGACCGTTCGGCGACCATGGGTGTCCCGGGCCGTCGTCACCACCCCGGCGGGTTTATTTAGGAGAATGTAGAATCGACGGTCGGCGCCCTCGACGGGCCGGCCGTCCACCTCGACGCGGTCCCGGTCGGGGTCGACGCTCTGGCCAATCTGCGCCGGCACCCCGTTCACGCGCACCCGGCCTTCCGCGATCATCCGCTCCGCGGCCCGGCGCGAGGCCACTCCGCACTCCGACAGGTATTTCTGAAGCCTGATCAACTGCTCTCTGCCCGATTTCTATACGCGGAGACGGGACCGGGGTCGCGCTCAGCCCATCTCCCGGATTTCCTCGATGGAAGGCAATTCCTTGAGGCTCTCGATGCCGAAATGCATCAGGAACTCGTCGGTGGTCCGGTAGAGCTTGGGCCGGCCCGGCAATTCCGCCACGCCCGACACCTTGATGAGGCGTTTCTCCTGGAGGATATCGAAGGCGTGAGAGACGCTCACGCCGCGGATCGCCTCCACGGCGGGCCGCGTCACCGGCTGCTTGTACGCGATGATGGCGAGGGTCTCGAGGACGCTCTTCGACAGGCGGTTGCTCTTCTTGATCTGGTACAGGCGGCGGATGTAGGGCCCGAAATCGGGACGGGTGGTAAGCTGGTAGCCGCCCGCGATCGAACGCAGCAGGTACGGCACGGGAAGCTCCGCAATCTGGGCCTTGAGCTCCTCGATGAGCATGATCACCACGTCGCGCTCGATGTCGCCCAGGGCCTCCGCGATGCGATCCGCGCTCAGCGGCCGGTCGCTGGCGAACAACAGGGCGTGGATCGTCTGGAGCGTTTCTTCGCGACCCAGAGCCGGCGCGGGCTCCTGATCGTCGAGCTCGTCCTCCGCCTCCTCGTCCTCGCCGGCCTCCATTGTGTCCGGTTCTTCGGTCGCATCGTCTTCGGCCTCGACCGCTTCGTCCTCTGCCGAAACCTCCGGATTCGCCTCTTCCTCGGAACCCTCCGTCGGCTGCGGTTCCGCGACCTCTTCCGACTCCGGAGCCTCGGCATCGACGTCGTCGGAAACTGTCTCGACCGCGGCTTCGTCGCCTTCATCCGAGGCGGGGTCCTCTTCTTCCCCCGCAGCTTCGGTATCCACGGAGTTCGAATCCTCGAAAGGCGCTTCGACCGAGATGTCCTCCTCGACTACTTCGGCAGCAGGCAATTCCTCGCCCGGGGTCTCAACATCGGCGGAGTCGGGCTCGGCGGAGGGAACTTCTTCCGCAGCTTCCGCGTCGATATCCTCCCCGTCGGAGATTTCATCGTCCGCTTCGGCCTCGGGATCGGAATCGTCGAGCGCCTCCGCCAGGTCGTCGATCATCTCCTCGTCCGACTCCAACCCGTCCTCCAAACCAGGCTCGTCGCCGGGATCAACCGATTCCTCTGCGTCCGGCGTGTCGTCCAAATCAACGGAATCTTCGACGTCCGGGTCTTCGTCGGAAGGATGCGGCTCCTCTGCGTCCGACACGTCGTCGAAGTCGGATCCGCCGGGACCGTCCCCGTCGTCTTCAAGGTCGAAGGGCTCGTCAGCGCCCGCGTCGAGGTCGGGCGCATCGGCTTCCGAGTCCGCGTCCGGCGGGACATCCTCGACAACGGCCCCGGCGTTCTCAACCGCCCCGGGGGTGGCCTCCGTCGACTCGCCGCCGGGCTCTTGACCCTGCGGCGGCGCGTCCGGGCCCGCGGGATTGGCGGCCCCGTCGGAAACCGTCGGCTCCGCGGCAAACCCTTCCGCGGCGGTCTGTGCGCTCTCCTGTATCTTTTCCTGTTCAGACATCGCCGATGCCATAACCCCCACGCGCGCGACCGGCTTGGGTCGGCGCGGGCCCTTTCGGGCGGCCCCGCCCGTTGTCCGCCGGCGCAGTCGCCTGCGGGCTCCGTCCCACAGCCGCGCAATCAGGCCCCTGCGGGGAGCCGTTCGGACGCGCTTCTTGCGCACCCACGCCCCCGAGACGCCTTCCAGAAAAGTCAGCAGAGCCGACTTGACTTGACTGCGGATGTTGTCCAAATGAGACCCGGTGCTGCGTTCCCGGTCAACGCGCAATGCCACCGCGACGGGGCTTGAAGCAGGGCCCCGGGACGCAGCTTCCGGCCCCACCCTCCGCGAACGCCCGCAAGGCCTAGAGCGTCCGCCCCGCTGCCGCGAGAAACGGCTTGAGCTCGTCCATGAGCTGCTTGAACCGCTTCGGTTTCAACGACTGGGCCCCGTCCGAGAAGGCCTCCTCGGGGTGGGGGTGTATCTCAACCATGATGCCGTCGGCCCCCGACGCCACCGCCGCCTTCGACATGGGGATTACCATTTCCCAGTGCCCCGTGGCGTGACTGGGGTCAATGGCCACCGGCAGGTGCGACAGCTTCTTCAACACGGGCACCGCGCTGATGTCCAGCGTGTTGCGCGTCTCCGTCTCGAAGGTCCGAATGCCCCGCTCGCACACGATGACTTCCGTGTTCCCCTCCGACATCACGTACTCCGCCGACATCAGCAACTCGTTGACGGTCGACATCATACCGCGCTTGAGGAACACCGGTTTGCGCGCCTTGCCCACGGCCTTCAAGAGTCCGAAGTTCTGCATGTTCCGCGCCCCGATCTGGAGCATGTCGGCGTATTTCACCACCAGCGGAACCTGTTCGGGCGTCATGACCTCCGTGACAAACGGAAGCCCCGCGGCGTCCGCCGCCTCCCGCAGGAACACCAGCCCTTCCTCTTCCAACCCCTGAAAACTGTAGGGAGACGTGCGCGGCTTGTACGCGCCGCCCCGCAGCATGGTGCCGCCCGCTTCCCGGACGATCTCGGCGCATTCGCGGATCTGTTCGCGCGACTCGACGGAGCAGGGGCCCGCGATGACGGTGAACCGGCCGCCGCCGAACTGGGCCGGACCCACCTTTACGACCGTCTCCTCATGCCGCAGCTCCCGACCCGCCAGCTTGAAGGGCTTGAGAATGGGAACCACGCTCTCGACGCCGGGCATCGACTCGAGCGACTGAAGGCGCGCCTTGCCGCGCTCGTCGCCGATGGCGCCGATGACGGTGCGCTAGATCCCGTGGATCACATGGGCGCGGTAGCCCAGTTCCTCGATCCCGATCTTGGAG
>CAYVOE010000482.1:0-4010 GCA_964452795.1 uncultured Nitrospiraceae bacterium | reverse complement strand
GAGGCCATCATCGCCGAGCAGGCCCGTCAGGAAGCCCAGCAGCTTCTGGCCACGATTCAGGCGCTGAAGGCGGAAGCCGAGCGGCTCAGCCTCGAGATCAAGGCCCTCCGCGAAGAGGCGGAACGGGCGCGGCAGGAAGCCGTGGCCGCGGGCGGCGCTCGGGAGGCAAGCAACGTGACGGCCTCCGAGACGCCGGCGACGCCCGAAGCGGCCCCCGAGGCCCCCATCGACGTGGCGACGCCCGTAGCCGAAGCAGCCCCCGGCGGCGCTATCTAACCCCTCGAAAAAACACGCACTTATACCCGGGCCCGGCCGAATCCCTCGGCCGGGCCCCATCATTTTTGGGGCGCACGGCTCGGCGGGCGCGTGGGGGCGACGAAACCCGCGGCCCCGGGCCTTCGGCGGTTGCCTTGACTTCGGCGCTGCGATTACAATTCCCGTGCGCAATACGTGGAGGATCGGTGATTGCTTCGTGGGTTCCTGATCTCTGAGAAGGATACGAAAGGCCCCCGCCGTGTGCCGGTCGGCCCCTCGATCGTCATCGGACGGTCGGCCGACTGCGGCTTCGTCATCGACGACGGGGCGGCCTCTCGACGCCATGTCCAGGTGGTGGACCGGGGCGGCGACTTCCATTGGAAGGACCTGGGAAGCACCAACGGCACCATCATCAACGGGTCGCGCATGCTCGAGGGGCGGCTCCGGCCCGGCGACCGGATTCAGATCGGCGACACGGTCCTGCGGTTCGACGTCGAGGAAGTGAGCGACCGGCCCGTCACGCCCGAAGACTCGACCATGTTCAAGCAGACCATCATGGACGACCGGGGCCATGTCACGACCCGGGCCATCCACGGGCGCGCGGAACACCTGCTCCAGGCCCTGTACACCGTGATGGACGAGATCGCGTCGAACTACGAGGTGTGCAGCCTGGTGGAGCGCATCCTCGAGACCACGGTGTCGGCCGTCGGAGCGGAGCGCGGGGCCGTCTTCTTCGCCGGGACGGACGCCGACGCGCTGGTGCCCTGTCCCTCCTGCGGCCGCATCCACATCATCGAGGACGGTCGCCTCGGCCACACGACCCCGGAGACCCTGCAAATTAGCAGCACGGTGGTCCAGCGGGTCCTGGAGGGCGGCGAGAGCGTCCTGTTTCAGCAGGGCGGCGGAGACACGGAACTCGACGCGGCCCAGAGCATCGTGTCGCTCAAGCTGGGTTCCGTTTTGTGCGTGCCGCTGCGCGCCAAGATGGGCATCCTGGGCGTGCTGTATCTCGACAGCACGCGGAAAGACCGATCCTATTCGCAAGACGACATGCTCCTGGCCATGGCGGTGGGCAAGAGCGCGGGCCTGGCCATCGAAAACGCCAACATGCACCGCCAGATCCTCGAAAAGCAGCGCATCGAACAGGAAATCGAGTTCGCCTGGACCATCCAGCAGGGGTTCCTCGTCAAGTCGTGGCCCGAGGCGGAGGAACGGTTCCAGGTGTACGGCGAGACGCGCCCGGCCAAGACGGTGGGCGGCGACTTCTACGACTTTGCCCGGCCCGATCCGACCCATATCGGGATCCTCATCGGCGACGTGAGCGGCAAGGGCGTGCCCGCGGCATTGACCATGGCCCAGATCCTGGCGGAGTTCCGCCTGCGCGCCCAGGGCGTCTGCTCGCCGGCGGAAGTGCTGCAGGCCCTGAACCGCGACCTCACCGCCCGGAGCCGGCACGGCATGTTCTGCAGCATGTGCTACATCTGCATCGACTTGGAGACGGGGCGGGGCCTCTGCGCCAACGCCGGACACCATTCCCCCGTGTACATCGGAACGGAAGGACCGCGGCTGGTGGGCGAAGCCACCGGACCGCCGGCGGGCATCCTCGATGCCGGTCCCTGGCACGACATTTCCTTCGAGATCCGGCCGGGCGACTCGATCCTGCTTTACACGGACGGCATCGTGGAGGCGCGCAAGCCGCGCAACGGCGCCCTGTGTGAATTCGGGGTGGAGGCGCTCATGAAGAGCCTCGAGAACGACCACGGCCGCCCGCCGCAGGAAGTCATCGGCGACATCAACCGGGAAGTCGAGGAGTTCTGCGCGCCGGCTCAGCCCCACGACGACTGCACGCTCATCGCGCTGAGGCTGCTGCCGTGAACCCCGATGACATTCACGTCGGAATGGCCTCGAACCCCAAGTACCTCTGCGCCGTTCGGGCCCTGGTCCGGGCGTATGTCATCGCCGAGGGTCTGGGGCCGGATCGTGCCGAAGAGGTGGTCCTGGCGGTGGACGAGGCCTGCACCAACGCCATCCGCCACGCCTACGGCGGACGCCCCGACGGACGGCTGGAACTTGACCTGAGAACGGACGGCGCCGGAATCGAGATCGTGTTGACGGATCGGGGAAGGCCCGCTCCCGCGAACTGCCTGCCCACCGGCCCGATGGAACGGCCGGACCCGGATTCGGTGAAGCCGGGCGGACTGGGGATGCACATCATCCGGCGCGTCTTCGACGAAGCGTACTTCGAGCCGGGGGACCTGGCGGGCAACCGTCTCGTAATGAAGCTGAAACGCCGGGAAACGTCGGGGGAAGACCCTCGACAGGCGGGTGGGACGCCCTGACGGGCAAGGATTTTTTCGGGATGCCGCTGCAAATTGAACGAAACAAAGGCGATTCCGGGTACATGATCCTCGTGCGCGGGGAAGTGGACCTGTACAGTTCGCCCGAACTGCGCGAGGCCCTGGTGGGAGACTACCCCTCGGGCACGGACGCCGTGGGCGTGGATCTCAGCGAAGTGCCGTACATGGACTCGTCCGGCGTGGCGACCCTGGTCGAGGGGCTGCGGGCCGCCAAGGCCAAGGGAGCCTCCTTCGCTCTGGTGTCTCCGTCGAACCAGGTCATGAAGGTCCTGCAACTGGCGCGCCTGGACTCGGTGTTCGAGATCCGGGACCGCCTGTAGTCCGGGGGTTCCGACTCCATGTCCTTTTTGGCCGCCGTAGCGGGAAACACGGGCCGTCGCGCCCTGAACGGGCTCTATGCCTGCGCTCAGGTGTGCGTGCTCATCGTGGACGCCGTCTACTGGGGCATCCTGGGGCCGCTGCGGGGCAAGGGGCTGCGGGTCCGGGCGACGATCTCGCTGTACGTCCAGTACGGGTTCAATTCGCTGCCCATCGTGTCGCTCATCTGCTTCGCCGTGGGCGCCATCATGGCGATGCAGGCCTCGTACCAGCTGGAGCGCTTCGGCGCGACCCAGTTCGTGGCCAACCTCGTGGGCGTGGCGGCCCTCCGAGAGCTGGCGCCCCTCATGACCGCCATCATCCTGGCCGGCCGGAGCGGGTCGGCCATCACGGCCGAACTGGGCACCATGAAAGTGGCGGAAGAGATCGACGCGCTCCGGGTGATGGGCTTTAACCCCACCCGGTTCCTGGTGGTGCCGCGGCTGCTGGCCATGGTTGCGGCTTTGCCCTGCGTCACCCTGCTGGCCATGTTCGTGATGATCCTGGGCGGGTTCGTGCTGGCCGTGGGCAGCCTCGGCCTCGATCCGGGCCGCTACCTCGAGCAGACGGCCGACGCCGTCGAGGTCAAAGACTTCGCCACGGGCCTGGTGAAGAGCGTGTTTTTCGGCGTGGTCATCGCCCTGGTGGGCGTGTACCGCGGGTTCCAGGTGGAGGGCGGCGCCGAAGGCGTGGGCAACCGGACCACGTCGTCGGTGGTGACGTCCATCTTCCTCATCATCGTGGTGGACCTCATTTTCACGGCCCTGTTCTTCTTCGGATAGCCATGAACGACGCACCCCAAACAGACGGTCCCATCCTCGAAGTGCGCGACCTCACGGCGCGCTACGGCGAACGGACGGTGCTCGACAACATCAGCTTCAACGTGCGCCGCGGCGAGGTCTTCGTGATCCTCGGCGGCAGCGGCTGCGGCAAGAGCACCCTGCTGCGCAATCTGGTGGGGCTGATGCGGCCCCATTCGGGGCAGATCCTCTTCAACGGCCGGGACTTCACCGCCATGGGCGAGGAGGAACGGGTCGAGGT
>CAYVOE010000481.1:0-4011 GCA_964452795.1 uncultured Nitrospiraceae bacterium | reverse complement strand
GTCGCGCGCCAGACGATAGACGCCTTTCAGGATGCAGCGGGAAAGGACGTCGTCGGTGAACAGCTCGCCTTGGGGGTCGGACAGGTCGGTCCGGAGAACGGCGACAAGATCAGCCAGCGCCACCTTCCACCTCCGTCAGCCGCTTCTTGAGGGCGTCGATCACCGTCCGTCGTTTCTCACCCGCCAAGTGGGCTTTGAGCTTGTCGGGATCACCCTCGGTGCCGATCCGGGAGATGGCTTCGGTTGCGGTAAGCCCAGAGAGGTCTTCCTCTTGAATACTGGTCGTGGGGCTTTCGTCCTGTTTCCGGTGATCGTCCTTGCCGTCCATCCGGGCGAGCCTTCCCGCGGACAACGCCGATTCCATTTGGGGGGAAAGCGCGTCCGTTTCAAAGGTCTCGCCCGGATCGAGACGCAGCTTGGCGTCGGCGATGATCAGGACTCCCGGTCGGATGTTCTTCAGTTTCACCGTCACGGTTCACCTCCGTCAGCCGAGAATCTTGATCTTGGCGAGAATGTCCGGGCGGGTGATGCCTTGCCCCAGTTCCGACCAGACGAGCCAGCCCGTCTTGAAGCGCGTCTTCTGCTCGATGGCTTCGGTCTTGAGGTTTTCGCGCACCGGCAACTTGCCCACTTCCTCGTCGGGGATGAGCAGCACCTCGTCGATGGCCTGCGCGGCGGTCAGCAGAATGCCGCCGGTCCCGTAGTTCTTGATGACGCCCTTGGCCCGCAGTTCGGCTTTGGTTTCCGGGTCGAGGTTCCAGCCCCGCAGGTCATTGAAACGCCGGCCCCTCATGACGATGTACTTCACCGTCAACTCGAGGTCTTCGATGATGGAGATCGCCTCGTTGAGCGCCTCCTCGGTGAGGGTCGCGCCGGTCACCTCCACGGTGTTGGCTGCGGGAACCGCCGCCGAAAGCACCGTAATGGTCCGCTTGTCGATCTCCTTGCGGATTTCGTCCGCGGCCGAGGTCTGGATGTCCATCAGGGTGCCGATGTTGCCGTTCTTGAGCACCGAAACATCGACCATGGGAGCGGAGTGGATGCGGTTTGTCGGGAACTCCACTTCGTCCTTGCCGACTTCCTGCTCCTGAGCCTCGCCTTCGGTGGAAATCCAGTAGGCCTTCACTTTGGGCTTCTTCTGGTAAAGAGGGCGCTCTCCCTTGGGCAGAGTGTGCTTCGTGAGCAGGAGCGAAGAGATCTCCTTGCGTTTGATTTCCTGTTCGATGGGCTCGGCGATGGCCGCAGCCAGCGCGCGCATCCCTTCCGGGGACTCGAGCGCCTCGGACATCAGGCGCGCCATCGTCTCCATGTATTCCTGGCTGTGCACGTTCATGCGGATCGTCTCCATATCGTTTTCCTCCTGTAATCAGATGAGCATCCGGAACTTGATCGTTCCGCCGGAGATGGAGACGGCCCGGGCGATGACTTCCTCGCCCGCCTGCACGCCCGCGGTGAGTTTGCCGTTGGCCGAAACCTTCAGGTCGTCGCCGGGATTCACGGTCCCTTCGAAGACGTCGGTCTCGTAGACGCCGCCCATGCAGTAGATGCCGGGCATCTCTCCGTTCTTGTAGTCCTTGATCAGAATGCCGAAGGACTTGGCCGTCGGCGTGGTGTTCACGGCGAAGAGGTCGTTGCCGACGATCCTCACCACCTGGCCGAGTTGGCCGTCGCCCTGCAGGTAGCCGTCGCCGTATGCGAGGCCCCGGTGATTGGGATTGATGAAAGCCATGGTCATTCCTCCTTTGTCAGTTGGTCGAAACCGGTTCGCCGGTCGCCGTCGCCACTCGCTGCCGGTAGGCGGCCATGAAGCCGCTCTTCAGCCGGTCCTCGAGGCTCGTCTTTTTGTCTTCCACGTCCTTCGGACGGACGCCCGCGTCGCTGCGAAGGGGCGGATCGTCGCCGCCGGATGAAGCCTTCGCGGTTTCCGCTCCGGCTCCTCGGTCCTTGGCGTCCTTGTCGTCGGCGTGAGCGCGGGGCCCGGCCTTCATCATCCGCTCGAAAGCGGCTTCGCTGGCGGCGAAGGCGTCGTCGGAAAGACCGGCCAGACGGCTCAGCTCCTGTTCGCGATCCTCGTCGCTCTCGAATGCCAGCCCGCTCTTTTCGATCTTGCGCAGGAGCTTCTGGGCCCGGCTCCTGTTCGCGGCGGCCTTTTTCTCCGCCTCCAGTTCCTCGAGCTGCTTCTGCAGCGCGAGAACCTGCTGTTTGAGTTCCTTGTTCTCCCGCTCCAACTCCTTGAGCCGGGTCTTGTCATCGGGCGCGGTCCCACCGCCGCCGTCGTCCTTCTTCTTGGCGGCTTCCGCCGCCCGTTCCTCGGTATCCTTTTGTTTCTCGTCCATTGTCGGACCTCCTTCAGAGTGGGTTGTCGAACCATCGTTTTCCGCCGCGGCGACTTTCAGGATGCGGGCGTTTTCGTCCGCGCCTTTGCGGTCGAGGAGCCCGAGCCCGGTGAAAGTGACGCCGTGGAGGATTTCGTAGACGGGCTGCCCTTGGAGCTCGCCGCCTTTGTTCTTGCGCAGGTGGACGCAGTAATCGCTCTTCGAAACGACGCGTTTGCCGCAGATCGAGCACTCGCCTTCCTCGTAGTCGCATTCCATGGAGACCTGGGAGATGATCCCTTTGCGGATGAGCTTGTAGGCCAACTGCGCGTGCGGGCTGTCGGAGACATAGAGTTCGCCCGCGCACTCGATCCGGCCGCCGCTTTCGTCCTCCACGTAATCCGCCCCCACGATGCCGCCGACGATGTCGGTGAAATCCTGGGAATGCTTCAGGTCGATCTTCTTGTTGACCGCCGTCATGTAACGGGCGGCCAGTTCGTCTGGGGTGAAGTGGTCGCCGTTCTTGTTCGTGCCGGCCCGGCAGAGAATGAAGGTGAACTGCGGATCGCCCGCGGCCTGGTCCAATGCCGCCGCTTCGGTCTGGAGCCCGGTGAACGTATCGAGCGACAGCTCTACAGGGAACGAGGTGTGACATGCCGCCGGTGCCCGCGTATCCGCTTTGGAGCGCGCCGCACCGCGTGATTTGGAAGCGACGAAGAGCAGTTCCCGGGCGTGTTTGCCTTCCCGGCCGATGTCCTTGGCGATGTTGTAGTCCACCTCCATGCCGCGGACACGGACGAGACCGTAGTGCTCGGCGAATATCTCCTTGATTTCCTCTTCCCGCGGGAAAGCCCGGTCGCGGTATGACAGGAGCACCGTGCCGTACTTGCCCCGGGCGTCAGCTGCCATCGTCTCCATCAGGGAACGGATCGATTCCTTGGTGTAACGCGTCCGGGACGGATAGTTGCGGCGGGGATTGTCCTGGAGTTCCTTGTCCGCCCAGCGGGTCATGAGACCCTCGATGAAATGCAGGGAGTCCTCGTAATCGTTGCTGCCGAACTCGGTGACGTAGGGCGGGTCCAGATACAGAACGTCCGCGCCGAATCGCCGGACCGCCTCGGCCGCATCCAGGTTGAAGGCCTTGCACTCTTTGCCGTTGTCGAAGACCAGCCGGTTGAGCTGGCCCACCGAGCGCCGGAACGACTCGATGAACTTGGACAGCGGCGGATTGGAGAGCTGGGATTGCTCCAGGCTGGCATCCGTGTCGAGGTCGGCCTTGCGGTGCATCTTGGACCGCGAGAACTGACCGAAGGCGCTCTTCGCCTTGACGGTGGTGCCGAGCGCGGCCAGCGCCAGATCTTTCTTGTAGCCGTGAAGCTTCTGGATGTTCGCCCAGACCTGGTCGAGCCACCGGAGCACCGGCTTGGTGTAGTAATAGCCGTAGAAGTGATCGACGATAAACGTGCCCGCGTCCGCATTGGGGGCGAGGATTCGGTCCACGTCCTCGTCGCTCAGAGTCTCGCTGGAGTTCTCCACCACGGCCCGCGCCAGATGGTGGGGATACCGCAGGAGATCGTTGGCGATGACTTTCAGCCCTTTGCGTTTGAAGTGATAGGCGACGTTGGCCCCGCCTGAAAAAGCATCGAGGATGCTCTCCGCGTCCTTGGGGACATGGCTTTCGATCCAGCCGAGCATC
>CAYVOE010000480.1:0-4015 GCA_964452795.1 uncultured Nitrospiraceae bacterium | reverse complement strand
GCGGGTACGGTCACGGTGAAAGACCGGCCCCGCTCCCGGATCCGACGGTACACGTGGACCCAGCGGCGCCAGTCGTCGCGACCCTCCCCGGGCACCCACTGGATGGCGTGCAGGTCCGGGATCTCGAGGAGCCGGTCCAGGTAGCGCAACGCGCCCGGGCCGTCCAGGTGGTAGATGTTCCGGTCCATATGAGCGCACTCGCGCTCGATCCCGGGGAGGAAGAGGGTTTCAAACGCCTCGTCGGACACCATGCAGGAGAAGTCGTTGGAGGGGATGTGGAACTTGCCGTCGCAGATCGCCGGCAGCCAGGACGTGCTGGGCATGCCGGCGGCGGTATGCTTGTCGTGGAAAATGTCGTACACGCGCAGGAAGTCGTCCGTGATCCGGTCGCACAGGGCCCGTATGGCCTCACCGTGGGTGAGCACGTCGACGCACAGGTCCTGGGGATTGCGGAAGGCGGCGATGGCGTCGCCGCCGGGATGGAGGTCCGTGTAGCCGACGATGAACCGCCCCCGGGCGACTTCGAACAGGGCCTCCGTGAGCTCCATGAGCTTTCGGAAATAGAAGCCGTCCGTGTCGAGGCGCAGCCGGGCTACGCTCTCGGGCTCCCAATCCTCGAGGATGGGCACGCTCCACGAGGTCTCGGGCCCGAACTCGAGCTCGCACCCGTAGAAGGCGGAGAAGATCTCCGGCCCCAGGTTGGGGAACCGGACGGGCAGCGCATCGGCGTAGAAGACGACGTTGCTCATCTCCGCCCGGGCCCGCTCCGCCTGCCATTCCGCATCGAGCCACCGCTCCCGCAGGCTGGCGTGGTGTTTCGGCGGCACGGCCACGCACTCCTCGGGCGGTTTCGCAAAACAGATCGACGTGAGGGGGCGGTCAACGATCTCCCCTTCCCACCACGCGAGGTACCGCTCCCGCACCTGCTCGTAATCCGGCTTGTAGTCAAACACGCCGCGCCCTCCCCACGCCCGAATCCCCTGACCCATCGTGCCATTGTAACCGAGCGCCGAAGCACGTGAAAAACGTCCCCTCCCTGTGCCATGATCGCTCCTTTGACGACACGCACACTGGTTTGCAGTCAGGGAAAGGCGCAATGGCAGACGAAATCGACTACACGATACACGGCGACGACATGCAGATCGTCGAGGTCGAGCTGGATCCCGGCGAGGCGGTCCGGGCCGAAGTCGGCACCATGATGTTCATGGAAGACGGCATCGAGATGCAGACTTCGACGGGCGGAGGGCTGTTCAGCGGCCTCAAGCGCATGGTCACGGGCGAAAGCTTCTTCATCACCTCCTTCCTCAACAACGCCCGCGACAAGCGCCGCGTCGGCTTTGGCGCGCCCTATCCCGGCAAGATCATCCCCCTGGACCTGGCCCAACTCGGCGGCAGCTTCCTGTGCCAGAAGGACGGGTTCCTGTGCGCCGCCCGCGGCATCGACATCAACGTGGCCTTCACCAAGCGCATCGGCGCCGGCCTTTTCGGCGGCGAAGGCTTCATCCTGCAGCGCCTGGACGGCGACGGCCTCGCGTTCATCCACGCCGGCGGAACCATCATTGAACGGGAGTTGGCCCCCGGACAGCGCCTGCGCGTCGACACGGGCTGCCTCGTGGCCTTCGCTCCGTCGGTCAAGTACGACATCCAGTTCGTGGGCGGCTTCAAGAACGCCCTCTTCGGGGGCGAGGGGCTCTTCCTCGCCACCGTCACCGGCCCCGGCAAGGTCTATCTCCAGAGCCTGCCCTTCTCGCGCCTGGCCGACCGGATCATCTCGGCGTCGCGCTCGAGCGTCGGCGAAAAGCGCGGCGTCGGCGGCGTCGGAGGAAACATCCTCGGCGGCCTGTTGAGCGGCGACTGACATGGAGAAATGGATTCGCAGCGAATTGCTGTATGAAGGCCGGATCGTGTCGCTCCGGGTGGGTGAAGCGGAGCTGGACGACGGCACCCGGGCGCCCCGGGAGGTCGTCGAGCATACGGGCGGCGTGGGTGTGGTGCCGGTCCACGACGGCCACGTCATCCTGGTGCGCCAGTTCCGGATCGCCGTGGGCAAGCCCCTGCTCGAGATCCCGGCGGGACGCCTGGAGCCCGGGGAATCGCCGGAACACCGGGCCCGATGCGAACTCGCCGAAGAGGTGGGATGCACCGCCGATCGGCTGGTGCTGGTGTCGAAATGCTACCCGTCGCCGGGGTTCACCAACCAGTGCGACTGGATCTATCTCGGATTCGGCCTCACCCTGGGCGAGCAGCGGCTGGAATTCGACGAGCGCATCGAGCTGGTGCACGTGCCCATCGCCGAGCTCGACGCCCGCTTCGCCGAGGGCGCCATCGAAGACGCCAAGACCGCCATCGGCCTGCGCGAGCTCCAACTCTACCTCGCCCGGAACCGAGACGCATGACCGATTACGAACATCCCGCCGCGCCGCCGCCCGAGGGGCCTCTGGTGCCGCCCCCGCCCCCGGCGTGGCCCCCGCCCGTGAGGCGCCCCTTCCCGGGCTTTCTTCAGGGGGCGATGCTGTGCGCCTTGTTCCTCTTGATCCAGGTCGCGGCCATGCTTCCCGTAAGCATCCTCCACGGCGTGTTCTTCGGAGCCTTCGGATTCTCGCTGCCGTCCTGGGTGATGGTGGCATCCATGGGCATCGCCAACCTCCTGGCCTTTGCCGCGGTGGCCGTCCTCTCCCGGGTCGTGTCCGGGGTACCTGTTGCAGAGTTGGCGCCCTTTCGCCCGTTCTCCGTTGCTCTCGTCCTCCCCATGTTGGTATCGCTCTTCGGACTACACATCCTCGTCTCCGAGCTCGATAACCTGTTGCGCTATGTCGTGCCCGCTCCGGATTGGCTCCAGGAGTTGCTGGGCCAGTTCGTGGAGAACCCGTGGGTGGCCCTCTTCCCGGTGGTGCTGGTGGCGCCGGTGACCGAGGAAATCCTCTTTCGGGGCATCATCTTACGCGGATTTCTCGAGCGATATCGGGTCGGCGCCGCCCTGGTCCTGTCGAGCATCCTGTTCATGTTCCTCCACGTCAACATCTACCAGTTCGCCGGGGCCTTCATCTTCGGTTTGGTCTTCGCCTGGTGGGCCTGGCGCACGGGCTCGCTGGCGCCCTGCATCCTGGGCCACCTGTTCGTCAACGGTTCCTCGTTCCTGTTGGCGGCCCTGCCTCTGCCCGAGATCCGGGGCTACAACGTGCTGCCCGCCTCGGAGGGACAGTGGGTGGCCGTGTTCCAGCCCTTGTGGTTCGACGCATTGGGCGTCGCGCTGGCCGCGGTCGGGCTGCTCGCCACAAAGTACTTCCTCCGCCATCGGCCGACGCCCGGTCCCGCCCTCGGCGATCCCGCCGGCGGCAGCGGATTTTCCTCCGGCATTTGACACGGCGACCGGGAATCACTAGATTACCCCGATTCGGCGTTCGTGGCCTTGGGAGAGGTTTCTCAATGCATCCCTTCAGAACTCATACGTGTGGAGAATTGTGTAAGTCGGACGTGGGCCAGCCCGTACGGCTGTCGGGCTGGGTTCATCGGAAGCGGGATCACGGGGGCGTGATCTTTGTCGACCTGCGCGACTTCTACGGCATTACCCAGATCGTGGTGAACCCGGACAAGCCCTATTTCGAGGAAGTGGCCCGGGTCCGCAACGAGAGCGTCATCACCGTGGACGGCCTGGTGGTGGCCCGCAGCGAGGACACCGTCAATCCCAACCTCGCCACGGGCGAAATCGAAGTCGTCGCCTCGTCCTATCACCTCGAGTCCGAGGCGGAACCCCTTCCCTTCCCGGTCAACCAGGACCTCGAATATCCGGAAGAGACCCGGCTCCAGTACCGCTTCCTCGACCTGCGCCGCGAAGAGATGCGCCGGAACATCCTGCTGCGGTCCCAGGTGGCGCACATCACCCGGGAACACCTGACGAGCCGCGGCTTCACCGAGTTCCATACGCCCATCCTCACCAGTTCGTCTCCCGAGGGGGCCCGCGACTACCTGGTGCCGAGCCGGCTCTATCCCGGCGAGTTCTACGCCCTGCCCCAGG
>CAYVOE010000479.1:0-4025 GCA_964452795.1 uncultured Nitrospiraceae bacterium | reverse complement strand
CCGTCGAGCGGGGATTGAAGCGCCGCTCAGCCGCCGGCGACGCAACCGACCTTCCCGCCCCCGTGTGCGCCATCATGTGCGGCCGCCTCGACGACTGGCTCCGAATCCAGGCGGAACGGGACGGCATCGTGGTGGATCCCGGCGTCATCGACTGGGCGGGCGTGGCGGTCTTCAAAGAGGCCTATCGTCTCTACCGGGAGCGGGGATATCGGACCCGCCTGCTCTCCGCCGCGTGCCGGTCGCACCTTCACGCCACCGAGTTCGTCGGCGGCGACGTCGTGGTGAGCCTGCCGCCCACGTGGTGGCGCCGAATCAACGCCAGCGACCTGTCGTGTGAGCCGCGCATCGATCGGCCCGTTCCCCCGGCCGCCCTCGATACACTCCTCGCGAGGTTCGACGATTTCCGCCGCGCCTACGAGCCCGACGGTCTCGACCCCGAGGAGTTCGACACCTTCCCCCCCACCCTTCGCACACTGCGCCAGTTCATCGCCGCCCTCGACGAGGTCGAAGTCTTCGTCCGCGACGTCATCACCCCCGAGCCTTAACTGCTCGCCTGCCGGGTCGGCGGAGGGCGAACGGCGACGTACAGCGACCCGAACTGGGTCACCGGCACGCCGGACGGCACGGCCCAGGGGTCCCGGCCGACATAGCATCCTCCGGGATCGCTCTCCGGCATTCCGATCTCGTAGAAATCGGGCGGAGACACCTCCTCCCATGCCCCCAGGTCCACCGGCCGGTCGGCGAAGTACGCCACGGCCACGCCGAGGTCGCGGTCGCCCGAGGCATGAATGACTTGGTCGGGTTCGGTGACCCGGCGGATGTGGTCCGCGGCGGCCTGGATGTCGTCGAGGGAGGCATAGCCCAGCCGGGCGCCGCCGTCGAGCATCCCGGCCGCGCCGGCGCCCAGGAGGATGGGAAGGGTCCAGCCGGAGACCATGGGAAAGGGCCCGGGCCGGACCACGGTGCCGAAACCGATGAGGACCACCGTGGGCGCCAGGGGCAGCAGGCTCCACCGCAGGGCGCGCCGGCGGATCTTCTCTTCCACCCAGCCTCCAAGCGGTCCGGCGCACAGCACACACATCAGCGGGACCACGTGGAGGTAGTACCGTCCGCCGTAGCTGAACAGCAGGGGCAGACAGCCCGCCGCCACGGCCAGTAAGAGGAGGTTGCGGTCGTCGGAGACGCGAATCCGCCGCGCCATGCCGACGAGCAGGCCCGCGAGGCCCAGGTTGATGCATTGGAGCCAGGCCAGCTTGATCCAGGGGCGCTGCCAGGACTCGAAGTAGCCGTAGATGGACAGGTCGATGGGATGGGACAGCCAGTCGCGGTAGAGCCAGAACCGGGCGTACCACGGCAGCGCCAGCAACAGGGTCGTCCCCGCCAGGACCAGGAAAAAGGGAAGGTGCGCGCGCCGGACGAGCGAGAACACAAGCAGCCCCAGCAGGGCGAAGGGACCCACGCCCGGATGGATGTAGAAGACGCACACCGCCAGGAGGACGCAGGGCACGAACCGTCTGTAGAGGAACTGGGCCAGCAGCACGGTCACACACGCGCCGGCGAGGATGGCGGGCATGCCCATGAGCGACGTGAACGCGAACATGGGGTCCCACCCAAGCAGCGCCAGCGCCGCCAGACCCGCCCCGGGACCGTGGAACCGACGGGCCAGGTACCACGCGCTCAAGAGGCCCGTGGGCAGCAGCAGGGCCAGCACCACGCGGAAGGCCTCGAGCACGTCGCCCCCGAAGGGAAGGCTGAGCGCCGCCAGGAGGAGGTGAAACAGGGGCGGATACAGGTGAGGACGTCCTCCGGGCGCGAACTGCCAATCGTCCCACAACGGCACGGCCCCGCGTTCGACGATCTCCCGGGCGGCCATTAGGTGGTAGTACGCGTCCGGCGGAAAAGGGATGAAGTCGTGTCGCGCCCAGAGCAGCACCAGCGCGAGGCCCCCTACGATCCCCAGGGCCACCCGGTCCGCGGGTTCAAGCCGGAGCCGCCCGGTCGTCGCCGGCGCCGCGCCCTCCTCGGCTCGAGCCCCTTCGGTCTTCCTGCGTTTTCTCGCCATAACCCCTCACCCGCACTGTCGAAGCGCTGCATCATATCGGCCTGTGCGCTCCCAATCCAGAACCGCCGCCCGAATCAGGGAACTAACCCCCCGTCCGAGCATCGAGGTCCGCGCTACCCGTCGTAGGACTGCGCTCGATGGGCTCGTGTGCGATGACCTCCCGCGTAGGACGACGAGGACCGCGCTCAACCCGCTCCTGCGCAATGACCCTATCCGCCACAGGACCACGAGGACTGCACATAACGGGGCCGTGAGCCTGCCCCTCCCCGTCATTGCGAGGAGCGGGCCCCTGTGGCAGTACAGGCAAACGGAGCAACAACCTTTGGTTGCACGCACGCCATCGATGTGTACCCAGGCATAAGCGACGCGGCAATCTCACATGAGCCAGAGATCCGAGTCCGCAAAGTCCTCGTCCTACCATAGGTAAAGATTACCGCGTCGCTCTGTGTAGGCGCCCACAGAAGCTATGGGCCTAAACGACGTACACCCTCCTCCCGTATGGACTTGCACGGAGGGCCGCTCCTCGCGGTGACGGGTGGAGGTAACGTAGGTCCCCGGGCGGTCGCGTCGTTGGTCGGGTTGATGTGCTGCGCACGCAGCCCCCCTTCGGAAACATCCGATGCTCCGTCGAGGCCAATCGTCCGAATTTCCTCGCGCCAATCGCCGGCAGCAACCCGTTCGAAAAAGCCCATTGAAATGCCCCCTCCCGTTTGCTAGAGTACAATCCCGTTGGAGAACGGGATTCTCCCTCCTGCTACCTAACCTTTTTCCAGTCAACGAGATGCGGGCATAAGACCGAGGGCGGCGTTTGTTATGAGTTCGTATGGGGGCGACAAGGTGTTGGCCGTGATTCCAGCCCGGTTCGCATCCACCCGGTTTCCGGGCAAGGTGCTGGCGCCCATCGCCGGCAAACCCCTGGTCGTTCACGTCTACGAGCGGACCCGGCGGGCAAGCACCGTGTCGGAAACGGTGGTGGCCACGGACGATGCCCGCGTGGCGGAGGCGCTGCGTCCCTACGACGTGCCCGTCGTCATGACGCAGCCGGACCATCCGAGCGGCACGGATCGCGTGGCCGAGGTGGCCCGGGAATCGGACGCCACGGTCGTGGTGAACGTCCAGGGCGACGAGCCGCTCATCGATCCCCACACCATCGACGCCACGGTGCGGCCCCTGCTCGAGACGAACGGGTTCGACATGGCCACGGCCCGGCGCCGACTGACGGATCCCGAGCGCATCGCCAATCCCAACGTGGTGAAGGTCGTCTGCGACAAGCGGGGACGGGCCCTGTATTTCTCGCGCAGCCCCATCCCCCACGTGCGGGACGAGGCGGACCGCGTGGCCGCCCGGGAGGCCTGCTACTGGCAGCACATCGGGCTCTACGCCTACCGGCGGGAGTTCCTGCTGGCCTACGCACAGATGGAACCCACCTCGCTGGAACGGCTCGAAAAACTCGAACAGCTTCGGGCGCTCGAAAACGGTTATGCGATAGCGGTGGTTGAAACGGAATACGAGAGCATCGGCGTCGACGTGCCCGATGACTTGCAACGCGTGCAGGAGCGGCTGCGGGGGCTGCTCGAGGGGAGCAAATAGATGGTCAAGGTAACGAAGTACGTGTTTGTGACGGGCGGCGTCGTGTCCTCCGTAGGCAAGGGGATCGTGGCGGCGAGCCTGGGATTGCTCCTCGAATCGAGGGGCTACAAGATCGCCATGATGAAGCTCGACCCCTACATCAACGTGGACCCCGGCACCATGAACCCCTACGAACACGGCGAAGTGTTCGTCACCGACGACGGCGCCGAGACGGACCTCGACCTCGGCCACTATCAGCGGTTCACCCACGCCCGGCTCTCGCAGAAGAGCAACGCCACCACGGGCGGCATCTACAACGCCGTCATCCAGAAGGAGCGCCGCGGCGAGTACCTCGGCAAGACCGTGCAGGTCATCCCCCACATCACCGACGAAA
>CAYVOE010000478.1:0-4031 GCA_964452795.1 uncultured Nitrospiraceae bacterium | reverse complement strand
ACTTCGGCTGCGGCGCCTTGGGCGACATGGCCTGCCACATCATGGACCCCCCCAACTGGGCCCTCAAGCTCTACGAGTCCGCGCCGACCCGCATCGAGGTGATTCGGCAGGAAGGCCACAACGACCAGACCGCCCCGACCATGTCCACGCTCAAGTACGAGTTCCCTGCCCGGGGCGACATGCCGCCGGTCACCCTCTACTGGTACGACGGCTTCTCCGATCCCAACCAACCCCGGGAAACCCAGAACCTGCCGCCGCGACCCGAGGGCATCGGCCCCGACGTCAAGCTCGGCGACGGACGGAACGGCTCGTACTTCGTCGGCGACGACGGCATCATGACCGCCGGCACCTACGGCGGCAATTCCCGTCTGCTGCCCGAAGAGCGCATGAACGACTACAAGCGCCCCGACCCCACCATCCCGCGCATCCAGATCGGCGACGAGAGCAAGTGGGGAGACGAGGACTACCAGCACAAGCTGGACTGGATCCGCGCCATCAAGGGCGGTCCCGAGCCCTGCTCGAACTTCGCCTACGCCGGACCGTTTACCGAGTACGTCGTTCTCGGGAACCTGGCCCTGCGCAGCAACGGCCCCATCGAGTGGGACGCCAAGAACCTCAAGGTCACGAACAACCCCGAAGCCAACCAGTGGGTGTCGAAACAGTATCCTGAAGGCTGGGGCGCCTGATTTCTCACACCGTTATACGCGACCCTGCCGGGATCGTCACCACGACTCGGCAGGGTCGCTTCCATCCCATCGGGGGAGGCATCGGCCCCTCTTCGTCCCGCTCCCGGCCGGCAGGGCCTCAAACTGTGTTCGCGTTCCGGCGTTTCCCCATCGATTTTGCGCCTCCGGGCCCCCGATCCCGGCTACGGAATGCCTTCGCTGTCCTCGTTTGTTCTAAACCTGATTGAAAAGGTTGGTTTTGCGTGCTATATTCCGCGTTTTGCCCGTTTGGCGAGGTTGTTTTTGCCGGTTCGCGGCCCCTTGTGTCGGGGGTGTGGGTGTCGTAAAACCCGTATACCCCGTAGGCCGCGCCCGTCCCGCGTCCCGAACTCTCAAGTGCGGTTCGCCGGACGGGCAGTCACAAGAAGGGTCTTAGATGGCTAAGCTTTTCTGCGGAGTCGATTTCGGCACGTCCAATTCGAGTGTGGCCCTGGCCGACGGCCGTCACGTGCGGGTGCTCGAGCTGGATCCGGCCAACGACAGTCCCCGCTCCCTTCCGTCTCTGCTCTACATCTCCCGCGACGGCGACCGCGTGGTCGGCCGAAGCGCCGCCGACGCCTTTATCGAGCGCAACGTGGACCGCGAGGTGGTGCTCAAGCAGGTGGATCTGGGCATCGACATCGAAGGCTACGTCGGCAGCGAGCCCGACAAGTCCGATACCTACCGTCCCCGCGAAGACACCATGACCGACGTGCGCGAGGCGGTGCGGGCCCGGGCCACCGTCGAGGTCGACTCGCCGGGGCGCCTGTTCCAGTCGCTCAAGAGCTCCCTGCGCTACCGGAACCATAAAGGCACCGAGGTTTTCGGCCAGCGCTATCAGATCGAAGAGCTCACGGCGATGATCCTGCGGCGGATGAAGGAACAGGTGGACGAAGCGGCCGGCGAATCCATCGACACCGCCGTGTTCGGCCGGCCCGTGCGCTTTTCCGAGAACGCCGAGGAAGACAAGACCGCCGAACGGCGGCTCCAGACCGCGGCGACCCTGGCAGGGTTCAAGAACGTTGTTTTCTTCTACGAGCCGGTGGCGGCCTGCATCGAATACGCCACCGCCGTGAACCAGCGCCAGCGGCTCATGGTGGTGGACATCGGCGGCGGCACCTGCGACGTGTGCGTGATGGAATTCGGCGGCGCCGAGGGCGCGGCCGAGCGCCTGGCCGAGAGCCGCATCCTGGGCGTGTCGGGCGTGCCCGTGGCCGGCGACGCCATCGACCGCGAGATCCTGCGGGCCAAGATTTTCCCCCGTTTGGGGAGCCGGTCCCGCTACGGTCCGTCGAACCTGCCCATGCCCCAGTTCGTCTACCAGTCCATTTCCGACTGGCAGAACCTGTACAAGCTCAATACGGAAGAGATCCTCAACTGGCTGGCGGCCACCGAGGCCAGTTCGACCGATCCCGAGGGCATCCGGGCCCTGCGCACGCTGATTCGCCGCAACTACGGATACCCGGTGGTGCGCGAGATCGAGGCGGCCAAGAAACGCCTGTCCTACGACCTCGAAACCATGATCGAGATCCACAAGGAAGCCATCCAGATCTCGGAGCGCCTCGAGCGGTCGGAGTTCACCCACATCATCGAGCACAGCCTCGACGAGATGCGGCGGAGCCTGCTCGAAGCCGAGGCGGCGGCGCAGATCGGGCCCCAGGACGTCGACAAGGTCCTCACCACGGGCGGAACCAGCCTGGTTCCCGCGGTGCGCCAGATGCTCGAGGAGCGCTACGGCGCCGACCGGCTGCTCCCCCGCGACACCTTCACCAGCGTGGCCACCGGCCTGGCCGTGGTGGCGCAATACACGGGCTAGCGAAAGGTATCCGCCGGCCGGCTTCGGTCAGGCCGGCGGATGGTCGCGCAGAAGGACCCCCAGCTCGGTGCGGGCCACGGCGTGGGGAACGGAGGTCGTGACGTCCACCTGGGCGCAGCAGGCGATGTCGGATTCCAGACCGACCCGACGCAGCTTCTCCGCGTGGGGCGCGGTCTCGAACAGCCGCCGGACGCCTTCCGCCTCGATCCGGGCCCGCCATTCCCGAAAGGCCGAGGCGCCCTCGCCGATGTCCGCCCCCGATCGAAGAGCGATGACCGTGGCCCCCACCCAATCCTCCTGGGCGGCCCAATCGGGATCGCCCGTGAGCCCGGCGGGAATCACCACCACGTCGCGGCCGTGCGAGGCGGCCGCCCGGGCCGTCGCCGTCGCGTTGACCGTCGAGCCCATGTAGGCCGCCGCGGCGCCCCACGCCGCCACGAGACGCCCCGCGCCCGTGGTCGTGGTGAAGACCACCCGGCGGCCCCGGGCATGGACGGCTTCCTGAGGACTGTTCCCGAAATCGAAGCCTTCGGGAGGCAGCCCGCCCCGTTCCCCGTACAGGAGCGCGTCGGGAAGGGACCGCTTGGCGGTCCGGGCCTCGTCGATCTCCGTGACGGCGAGGATCTCCACCGCGCCCGCATCCAGGATCAGGGCCGCCGTGGCGCTGGCCCGCAAGGCATCCACGACGATGGCGACGCAGCCGTGGCGAACCGCGTATTCGCAGCCCGCCGCCCCCTCAATCAGATGCCAGGTCATGGGCCATCTGCTTTGACAGGATTCGGTTGACGATGAGCGGACCGTGCTCTCGGCTGTTTTCGATGAACACCACGTTCGATTCCTGGCCGGCAATCAGGGTGCCCGCCACGTACAGCCCCGGCACCGTCGACTCGAGGTGCTCGTCCAGCACGGGTTTCCCCGTGGTCCGGTCCACCTCCGCGCCCACCGCCTCGAGGAGCGACGTGTCGGGCTCGTACCCGGTCATGGCCAGGACGAAGTCGTTGGGCACGTGGAAGAACCGACCTTCCCGGTCCCGCAGGATGACGTCGTCGGGCCGGATCTCGATGACTTCCACGTTGCGGTAGGCCGTGATCGAGCCTTCCGCGATCCGGTTCTCGATGTCGGGCTCGATCCAGTACTTGGTGCTGAACCGGGAGCCCCGCATCGCCACCGTGACCCGCGCCCCGTTGCGGTACAGCTCGAGGGCCGTCTCGGCGGCCGAACTGCCCGCGCCCACGACCAGCACGTCCTGGTCGAAGTAATAGTGCGCTTCCGTGTACCGATGCGATACCTTGGGAAGGTCCTCGCCGGGGACGCCCATCATCCGCGGCGAATCGTAGAAGCCCGTGGCCATCACCACGTTTCGGCCGCGCCACCGGTATTCGCGGCCGTGCATGTCTCGGGCCTGCACCTCGAATCCGTCGTCGGTGCGCCGCACCTCCGTAACCTCGCGGAAAGGGGCGACGGGCAGGTTGAAATGGGCGACGTACTGGCGGCAATAGCGCAGGTACTCG
>CAYVOE010000477.1:0-4040 GCA_964452795.1 uncultured Nitrospiraceae bacterium | reverse complement strand
CCTCGTCGGTGAGGCTCGAGCCGGAGGGGAGACAGAGGCCGTTCTCGAAGAGCTGCTCAGCTACCCTGCCGCCCACCACGGGATGCTGGGCGAAAACGGGTTGGAGGTGCATGGGCTTCCACACCGGCCGAGACTCGATGTTGGCGGCCTCGAGGGCCAGGCGCAAATCCTCCCGCGTGGAGCCGAAGGCCACCGGGTCGATCTGGATGCAGGTGAGCCAGAAGGTCGAGCGGCAGCCGGGGGCCTCGGGCATGAAGCTAAGGCCCGGCAGATGCCCCAGGCGCTCGCGGTAGAAAGCGTTGTTGGCGCGCCGCGCCTCGACCCGATCGTCGAGTACGCGGAGCTGGCCCCGCCCCACCGCGGCCAGGAGGTTGCTCAGCCGGTAGTTGTAGCCGATGTGGGAGTGCTGGTAGTGCGGCGCCGGGTCGCGCGCCTGGGTCGCCAAAAAGCGCGCCTTCTCGATCCACTCCTTGCGGTCCGAGACCAGCGCCCCGCCCCCGCTCGTCGTAATGATCTTGTTCCCGTTGAACGAGAAGATCGCTAGGTCGCCGAACACTCCGGCCGGCCGTCCCTTGTAGGTTGCCCCGAGCGCCTCCGCCGCATCCTCGACGAGCGGGACGTCGTACTTGCGGCACGCCGCCACGATCGGCTCATAGTCCGCGCACTGTCCGTAGAGGTCGACCGCCACCACGGCCTTCGGCAGCTTCCCGACCTTCGCCCGCCGCTCGAGTTCCTCTGCGAGCAGCCCCGGGTCCATATTCCAGCTGCGTAGCTCCGAGTCGATGAAGACCGGAGTCGCTCCCAGGTAGCGGATGGGGTTCACCGACGCCGAGAAGGTCAGCGTCGACACCAGCACCTCGTCCCCGGGACCAACGCCGAGGATCTCCATCGCCAGGTGCAGCGCCCCCGTCCCGCTCGAAAGCGCCGCGACGTACCTCCCTTCAACTCGCTCGGCAAGCTCAGCCTCGAAGGCGTCGACCTGCGGTCCTAGCGGCGCGATCCAGTTCGACTCGAACGCCTCCTCGAAAAAGCGGCGCTCGTGGGAGGACATGTGGGGCGGAGAGAGATGGATACGGGCGAGCTTCGTCATGACACCAAGCCCTGGTCTATCGGATTCGGCGCGCCGGGACGCCTACCACAGTCGCGCCCGCCGGGACATCCCTCGTCACAACGGCTCCTGCGCCGACCACCGCATTTTCGCCAACCGAGATCCCGGGCAGCACCACCGCCCCCGCACCGACGTGGGCAAAGCTGCCGACCCTCGCAGCTCCCGCAAGCGCGGCATTGGGCGAGATGTGGGCGAAGTCCCCCACCTTTACGTCGTGGGTAACGACGGCTCCGCAGTTGATGATGGCGCCCACGCCAATCTCGGCGCCGATCTCCACTACCGCCCTCTCAAGTACCACGGCGCCCGTGCCGACCTTGCACCCCGACGAAACCGCCGCCGAAGGGTGGATCGCCGTCCTAACCACGGCTCCGGCAGCAACCACGCGGTCGTATACCGCCGCGCGCACGTCGTTCTTACCGATGCCGAGGGCGACTTCTACATCGGATCCTAGTTCGAAATCCTTGGCCAGTAAGACTTCCCACCGCCCGGATCGGCCCCCTCCACTGGCGTCGTCCAAGAACGCGAATACCGGGACGCCGGCCGCTTCCAAGGCATCGGCTACGACTCTTCCGTGCCCTCCGGCCCCATAAACGAGGACCCTCACGGCGTGCCCTTCGAATCGCCCATGGCCGCTTCGCTTTGCGTGCCCATGAACTCCGGCATGGTCGCATGGCCCTCTTTCGAGACTCCTTCTCTCCGCAGAACCTTCACGACCGTCATCCAAAGGATCTTGAAGTCCAACCAGAGGCTCCAGTTGTCCACGTACCAGACGTCCTGGCGTAGCCTCTCCTCCCACGTCGTCGCATTCCTCCCGTTGACCTGCGCCCACCCCGTGATTCCCGGCCGAACCTCGTGCCGCCTCGCCTGCTCCGGCGTATAGCGGTCGAGGTACTCCGGCAGGAGGGGGCGCGGTCCGACGAGGCTCATCTCGCCACGGAGGACGTTCCACAACTGTGGTAGCTCATCCAAGCTGGTCGACCTGAGAAATCTACCCAGAAGCGTCAAGCGCTCCCCATCAGGGAGTAGGCGCCCCTGGGCATCTCGGGCATCGGTCATCGTCCGAAACTTGTAGATGAAAAACAATCGACCGTGGAGACCCGGCCTTGCCTGCCGAAACAACACGGGCCTGCCCATCGAGGCTCGAATCGCCAGGGCAATCACCAGGACGACAGGAGCAGCCAGGGCGAGAACCGCCGCGGCCAGCACGGTATCAATCAAGCGTTTGACCGCTCGTGCGACTCCCATTCCGACTCCAAACCAACTTGCCCTTCGAACTCATCGACCAGTGGCGACGAACCACTCGACGAATCTTCGAAGGCCATCCAAAAATGCGGTGCGCGGTATTTTTCCGAGCAGAGCATCGGCATTCGAAAGATCCGCCCACGTCTGCGGGACGTCGCCGGGCTGATCCGGAAGGCGTTGAATCACTGCCTTCTGCCCGAGGGCCTCCTCGAGAGCCGCAATCATGTCCCGCAGAAGCACGGGCTTGTCCGACCCGAGGTTGATGCGGGCGAATGGAGCGCCAGAAAAGGAAATGCTTCTCACCACGCCTTCGACGATGTCGTCGATGTAGCTGTAATCCCTCGCCGTGCTTCCATCTCCGAATACGGGGACGGGCTTTCCCGCGCGGATCAGGCGGGCGAATTTGTGGATGGCAAGGTCCGGACGCTGACGTGGACCATAGACCGTGAAGAAACGCAGGGCAACGAAACGAATGCCATACAGGTGGCTGTAGACGTGGCCCAGCATCTCCCCACTCAGCTTGGTGCTGGCGTAGGGGCTGATCGGTTGCAGGTCGTGATCGTCCTCTCGCCACGGAACGCGCGGATTGACGCCGTAAACGCTACTCGAAGAGGCAAAGACGAACTGCTTGACGCCCCACTCCTTTGCGAATTCGAGGAGATTCTGTGTCCCTTGAACGTTGACCTCGTAGTAGCCAACGGGGTCTTCGATCGACGGGCGAACGCCCGCCTTTGCGGCGAGATGGACGATCGCGTCGAAGTCGCCGGAGAGCTCCCTGCGGAGCCCTGCGGCATCCCGAATGTCGACCTCGACCAACCGGTATTCCGGATGCCCTAGGTGCGCGCCAACATTCGCCCGCTTCCACTGGGGATTGTAGAACGGGTCGAAGTTGTCTACGACCGTCACGGAATTCCCATCGGCCAGGAGCCGATCGACGAGGTGGCTGCCAATGAAACCAGCCCCGCCGGTCACGAGGAGCTTCCGCCGCCCATCAGCCATTGGTCTTCCGCTCCGGCCTACCGAAAGCGTAATAGGAGAAGCCCTCGCTTCGGACGCGCTGCGGGTCCAGCACGTTCCTTCCGTCGAAGATGACGGGATTCTTCATCTGGGCCTTGAGGCGGGCGAGATCCGGCCTCCTGAACTCGTTCCACTCGGTGACGAGGAAGAGGCCGTCGACCCCTTCGGTCGCGGCGTAGGGGTGGTCGGCGTAGGCAATCCGGTCGCCGAAGATCCGCTTGGCCGTCTTGTGGGCCACCGGGTCGTGTGCGACGACCCGTGCCCCCTTGCCGAGCAGACCCTCGATTAGCGGAATCGACGGCGCCTCCCGCATATCGTCGGTGTTCGGCTTGAAGGCCAATCCCCAGACCCCGAACGTCTTCCCGGCCAGTTCGTTCCCGAAGTGCTTGAGCGCCATCTTCAGAAGCGCCTGCTTCTGCTCGGCATTGACGTCTTGGACCGCTCGGAGGATCGACAGCTCGATCCCGTTCTCCCGCCCGGTCGCGTAGAGGGCCTGGACGTCCTTCGGGAAGCACGAGCCACCCCAACCGCAACCCGGGTACAGGAACGAGAGACCGATTCGACTGTCCGTCCCGATGCCCTTCCGCACCAGGTCCACGTTCGCTCCGACCCGGTCACAAAGCCGAGCGATCTCGTGCCGGAAGGCGCTTCGGGTCGCCAGCAGCGCGGTCGC
>CAYVOE010000476.1:0-4067 GCA_964452795.1 uncultured Nitrospiraceae bacterium | reverse complement strand
GCATCGTGGACAGCGAAGACGCCAAGTCGCACGCCGAGACCGTGGTCGCCTCGGTTAACGGCGTGGACCGTGTGGTCAACAACATTTCCGTGGGCACCCGCTGGGAAGTGAGCCGCGACGGGATCCGTCCCAACGACGAACAGATCCTGCGCGACATCAAGACCAGCCTCAACTGGAGCCCCTTCACCGATCCCGAAGCCATCACGGTGACCGTCACCGACGGTGCGGTTACCCTCGACGGCACCGTCGACAACTGGCGCGCCAGCCTGGTGGCCAATCGGGCCGCCCGTCTCGCCGGAGCCACCAGCATCCAGAACAACCTTCAGGTGCTTCAGACCGCCGAAGACGAGCTGCGCCAGGTCCAGCAGATGCAGGCCGATGCCGCCGCTCGGGCCCAGCAGGCCGGCGCCGCGACGACGCAGCCGGGCGTCACGGTCCAGCAGCCCCGCGTCGGCGTAGCGCCCGACCCTGCGTCCGGGATAGCCCCGGTCCCGGGCAGCGTGCCTCCCACGGTGTACTACGATGAAGACGGTGTGGCCATCGTGACGGATCCGGGCGTGGCCGGCGCCGGCCTCGTCGAAGATCCCGACGCCGTTGACCGGACCCCGGACGCCCGGGCCTTTGCCGGCCAGAATCCCGTTCAGGGCCGCGACGTGGCGACGGAGCCGACTCCGCGCATCAATCCCAACACGGCCCCGGTCATCGACCCCAGCGCCGAGCCGCCCTTCCCTCAGGCCGGCGGCGCCACCACCCCCGACATCGACACGGGCGCGCCCAACGTACAGGGCCCCAACGTCGGTCCGGGGGCCCAGACCAGCCCGAACACCGCTCCCGCCGCTCCCAACCAGATCCCGGCCCCGCGCGGGACTCAGCCCGGCGGCACCCAGCCGCGCGCCGGAGCCGGTGCGGGCGGAGGTGCCGGCGGTAGCGCCGGTGGCGGTAGTGCCGGTGGCAGCGGCGGCGGCGGTGGTGGAGGAGGCGGTGGCGGCGGGGGCGGCTAAGCCTCGCGCCTCGCTTCCCCGGTTCATCCGTTTCCTTCGAGACCCGCGCCTCCGGTTCGGAAGCGCGGGTCTCCCGTCCCTGCGCGGAGTTGCGCGGCCCGGGCCCTTGTGCCATGGTGTTGGACGGATGAAGGTTTCCGTTTCGCCCGTTCAGGAGCTGCATCGCCATGCTTGTCTATAACTTGACGTTGCTTTGCATCTCGGCCCTGTCCGTTTCCACCCTCGCCACGCCGGAAGAGCCCGCCCTGACGGCGCGGCTCGTGGCCTCGGGGTTTGATCGGCCCCTCTACGTGACCGCTCCGCCCGGCGACACCGAACGCCTGTTCGTCGTCGAGCAGGTGGAGGCGCGGATCTGGATCGTCCGAGGCGGCCAGGTCCTGCCCGAGCCCTTTCTCGACATCGACAGCCGGGTCCACAACGGGGGAGGCGAACGGGGCCTGCTGGGCCTGGCGTTTCACCCCGACTACGCCGAAAACGGCTACTTCTACGTCAACTACACCGCCAACGGCCTCGCCGCCGATACTGTCATCGCCCGGTACCGCGTCTCGGCCGACGATCCCGACCGGGCCGACCCCGATTCCGAGGCGGTGATTCGCCGCATCGACCAGCCCTACACCAACCACAACGGCGGCATGATGGCCTTCGGACCCCGCGACGGCTACCTCTACGTCGGCATGGGCGACGGCGGTTCCTCCAACGACCCGCAGAACCGCGCCCAGAACCTCGATACCCTCCTGGGGAAGATGCTGCGCCTCGACGTCGATTCCGCCTTCCCCTACGCCATCCCGCCGGATAACCCCTTCGTCGACCATGCGGACGCGCGCGACGAGATCTGGGCCTACGGCCTGCGCAACCCCTGGCGTTTTTCCTTCGACCGCGAGACGGGCGACCTCTACATCGGCGACGTGGGCCAGAGCAGCCGCGAAGAGATCAATTTCCAGCCCGCCGCAAGTACCGGCGGCGAGAACTACGGCTGGAAGGTCGCCGAAGGGTTCGCCTGCCGCGGCGGCGACGGTTCCTGCGGGACCCAGCCCGGTTTCACGCCTCCCATTCACGACTACGGCCGCGATTTCGGCGGCTCGGTCACGGGCGGCTACGTCTACCGCGGCGCGGCCCTGCCCGAGCTGCGCGGCACCTACTTCTTCGCCGACTTCATCAGCGGCCGCATCTGGTCGCTGCGCTACGACGGCGACAACGCGACCGAGTTTGTCGAGCGCACCGTCGAACTCGATCCGCCGGGCGAGGCCACCATCGACAACGTCTCCTCCTTCGGCGAAGACGGCCGGGGCGAGCTCTACATCGTGGACTACGACGGGGAGATCTACCGCATCGCCTCCGCCGTCCTGCACGGCGACGTCAACGGCGACGGACGCGAAGACGCGGCGGACGTGCAGCTCGTCATCAACGCCGTGCTCGGCCTCGACTATGGCGACGCTAGCCCCGATCTGGATGGGAACGGCGTCCTCGACGCGCGCGACGTCCAGCGGGCCGTCAACGCCGTCCTGGGCATCCCCATGACCTGAACTGTGTGGTTTGGCCGTCGCGGCCGGGGCAAGCGAAAATCGTCCAGACGTCTTGTTCCTGGCCGGGAAGCCCGGGCCACGGCCGGACCACGCGTACAATGCTTTGCGTCGCAGCGGCGTCGCGGGGTACAATGGGCCCCGTATATCCGGTTGCGACGTCTTGAAGGGCTCGTGGACATCGCGCGGTGAAATGCGGGGGAGTCGCCAATTGTTTACCCGGATCGTGGTGCGGATTCGCGCGGGAAAGGGACGGCCCTGTCCATGCCCGGTCGGGTTTCGCGCCGTGGAAAGCAGGATAGGCGAGAAAAATGGCTGATTCGGTAGACACGCGAGCGACTTCTGAAGGCGAACTCCGGTACGCCCGAGGGCCCCTGGACACGGCGCCGACGTGCCCGTTCCACGCCCCGGCCGCTCCCGACAACGGGTCCGCCGAGGCCTCTTCGGTCCCGCTCCTCTCGCGCGACGACGAAGACACCTGGACCCGCGCCATCGTCGACAACGCCATCGACGCCATCGTCACCATCGACGAGCGCGGCATCGTCCTCTTCTTCAATCCCGCCGCGGAGCGCATGTTCGGCTATCCCAAGGAAGAGGTCCTGGGCCGAAACGTCTCCATGCTGATGCCGTCGCCCTACCGGGAAGAGCACGACTCCTACATCGAAAACTACCTGCGCACCGGCAAGGCCAAGGTCATCGGCATCGGCCGCGAAACCATGGCCCGCCGCCGCAACGGGTCCCTCTTTCCCATCGACCTGTCCGTCAGCGAGGTCAACGTCGACGGGCGCCGCGTGTTCGCCGGCGTCATACACGACACCACCCGACGCAAACAGACCCAGGAAGAGAAGGACCGGCTCCTCCAGCACCTCAACAAGCGCAACATCGAGATCACCTGCCTGTACAAGGTCAATGAATCGATCCGGTCCAAAGAAATCCTGTCGGAGATCTTCCAGGACGTGGTCCATCTCGTGGGCCGCGCCTGCCTGTATCCCTACATCTCCCGGTGCCGCGTCACCTTCGACACGGACATCTTCGTCGACGAGCCGTTTGAAGAGTCCCCGTGGCGGCTCGGCGCCGACATCGTGGTGGCGGGGCGCACCCGCGGATCGGTCGAGGTCTTCTACACCGAACCCCGGCCCGAGCGCGACGAAGGGCCCTTCCTCAAGGAAGAGCGCGACCTCATCGAGGCCGTGGCCAGCGCCCTGGGCGAGACCGTCGAGCGCCGCGAGGCCCAGGTCAAGGTGCTCCAGGCCTCGAAGCTGGCTTCCATCGGCGAACTGGCCGCGGGCGTGGGCCACGAGATCAACAATCCCGTCAACGGGATCATGAACTGCGCCGACATCCTCCTGACCCAGTTCCCGCCGGGCTCGAAGAATCACCAGTTCGCCGAGCTCATCCGGTCGGAGGCCGATCGCATCGCCAAGATCGTGCGCAACCTCCTCACGTTCTCGCGCCAGGAAAAGGAGCGCCACAGCCCGGCACGCCTCTGCGACGTGGTCGAGACCGGCCTCTCGCTGAGCCGCAAGAAGATCATGCGGTCCAACGT
>CAYVOE010000475.1:0-4076 GCA_964452795.1 uncultured Nitrospiraceae bacterium | reverse complement strand
AAGACATTACGCGGCACCGCGTGCTGCCGCCGCCCGATCCGCCCGAGGTGCGGTATATGGACGGCACCCCCTGGGGGCAGGACGGGAAGTCCTTGCCGCAGGATGTTCTGGGTCACGACGACGCCATCATGCTCGGGGGCACGTTGCGGCCCATCATTGAACTCACCGCGCTGTGGGACGACCTGGGCTTTGACGAGAACCCGCCCGAGGCCGGTCTGCTGATGTCGTTCAGCGGCACCGATCCGGAGTTGATGTACTTCCGGCTGAGCAATCCCCGGTACGACGAGGCCCAAGACCGGCTCCTGTTCGACGGCGACGTCCTGAACCAGCCCACGGCGCCCGAGCTCGAGCTGGTGGACGAAGGCCGGATCGCGGATCCGGGCAAGGACAGGTCCACGTACCTGTTCGTGGCCGAGCCCGTCGGGGTGCTCGAGCTCTCGGATGCCGACTTCGCCGAGGAGGTTCTGGAATCGACCACCCTGGTGGTGGTCCATTTCTGGGCGGAATGGTCGGGCCCCTGTCGGATGATGGCGCCCTACTACGAAGAGCTCAGCCGCGAGACTGCGGGCGTGAAGTTCTTTCGCATCAACGTGGACGTGAACCCGGTCGCGACGGCGACGTACGACCTGCGGAGCGTACCTACGTTTGTGGCGTTCCGAAACGGGCTTCCCGTCGATCGCCTCATCGGCGCCGTGCCCAAGGGAAGGCTGAAGTCGTTTATCGAGTCAAACGCCTGGTAACGCCCATCGCTTCTGAACTCCCGGGCCCCGGAGGCCGAAACCCGGTCTCCGGGGCCTTCCTTTTCAAGGCTCGTGGAGGGGCCGCCTTCGTACACTCGGTCTCGCGGATGCACCGGTTCCGAAACGGCCCTCCCCGCCTTCTCGCGCATCGTTGAAATCTCCGATCCAAAATGATTCAATGGCAGGTCGTTTGTGGCCGGCAATGGACCGAGCGAAAGGGGGCTTTCATGGCGCTTAAAGTTGCGATCGTGGGCATGGGGAACATCGGCAATGTGCACGCCAAGTGCTACCAGGACAATCCCCTGGCCGAGATCGTCGCGGTGTGCGATATCGTCAAGGAAAAGGCCGACCGGGCCGCGGAGGCCTACGGGTGTCCGGCCTTTTACAGTGTCAAGGACCTCGTCAACTCCGGCATCCAAATCGACTGCGCCAGCATGTGCACGGCCGGCAAGGAGAACGGGGGCGACCACTACGAGCCGACCATGGAGCTGCTGTCGGCGGGGATCCCGGTGTTGGGGGAAAAGCCCATCTCGAACGAGCTGGACAAGGCCCGCGAGATGGTGGCCCTGGCGAAGAAAAAGAAGCTGCGCTACGGCATCAACCTCAACCACCGCTTCACCCCCGCCGCGCTTCGGGCCCGCCAGTGGATCGACGAGGGCCGTCTCGGCCGGCTCCACATCATCAACATGCGCATGTGGATCAACAACCCGAACGAAACGTCTCCCCACTTCCACATTCGGGCGCTCCACCCCCACTCGATCGACGTGATGCGGTACTTCTGCGGCGACGTCAAGAGCGTCCAGGCCTTCTTCAACCACGGCGACACGCTGGACGGCAAGAAGCGCAAGTGCTGGTCCAACCTGCAGTGCAACATGCATTTCAAGAACGACGTGGTCGGCCACCTCACGGGCAGCTACGACGCCGGCGGCGCCTTCGGCCTCGAGGAGTGTGAAATCACGGGGAGCCGGGGCCGGTTTGTGCTGGTCGACGCCTGCGAGAAGCTGACTTTCTACAGCCGGGTCGACACCCAGCAGGAAAGCTACGTCAACCTTGGGAACATGACGGGGTTCCCGGAGACCTTCGCCAGCCGGATCCATCGCTGGCTCGAACAGAACGCCGAGGGGGCGGACCCGAAGGACATCGACGGTTCAGGCGAGGAAGCGCTGAAGGCCCAGACCATCATCGAGGCGGCCATTCAGTCCTTCGAGACCCACAGCGTGGTCGACATCAAGTAGTTTCGTCCGGCACCGTGCCGGGCGCGCAACGGGGCCATAGAACGGGAAGGGCGGCTGCGGACGGCGCCCGGGTAGGAAAGCAACACATGAAACAGGGTTCCCGCGTTAGCCGTGTCAGAATAGTAATGGACGTGGTGCTGTCGTCGACGGCGGTCCTGGCGGTATCGCTGCTGCTGGGGATGGCCGACGGAGACCTCGACCGCGCGAATCTTATCACGAGCCTGGGCCTGGCGCTGGGCTGGGCCGGCGGTCGGGTCGGCATCCACGCCCTCGCCGCCCGCTACGCCGTGACCGGAGGGAAATGACGCCGATGATCAAGCTGGGGGTGAACACCGTCCTCTTCGCCGGATTCAACCTGCGCACCGCACTTCAGCACATCAAGTGGGCGGGCTACGATGCGGCGGAGATCTCCGCGATCCAGGGCATGTGCGAGCACCTGGAACTCGACAACTGGAAAAACCAGGCCGCGGAAATCAAGGCCGTCGTCCAGGATCTGGAGCTGCCGCTCACCGCCATGGAGGTGGCGGCCCTCGACGAAGACCGCCTCATGAAGGCCTTTGAAGCGGGCGCCGAGATCGGGATCCCCGTGGTCAACATCGGCCCCGGCGGCAAGAGCGACGACGAAGACGATCTCAAGCGCAGCCTCGAACTCCTGGCCCGCATGGCCGAAAAGGCCGAGCCCTTCAACGTGACCCTCTGCGTGAAGGCCCACGTCGGCGCGGCCATCTACAACACGCCGACCACGCTGCGGGCCATGGCCGAGATCAATTCCCCGGCCTTCGGAATCGACATGGATCCGAGCCACATCTATCGGGCCGGGGAAGACCCGAAGGATGCCCTCAAGCAGGTGATCTCGAAGGTGCGGCACGTCCACATCCGCGACTGCAAGGGACCCGGTCCCAGCCCCGGCGCGCCGGAGCTCCAGGCCTGCGGACGGGGCGACATCGACCTGCCCGGGTACTGCCGGGTGCTGGTCGACGCCGGCTACGACGGGCCCGTGAACCTCGAGGTCATCGGCGCGTCGGAGTACGAGCTCAGCCGCTGCGCCATCATCGCCGCGGAATCCTACGGCTACCTCAATGCGGTGCTGAAAGCGAACGGGGCCCGGTAAGGCCCGCGCGGGCACGACTTAGACAAGACGGAGCAGGAGAGAACCTTTCATGGCCAGACGACCGCCGAACATCGTGATTTTCGCCATCGACAGCATCCGCCGGGACCACATGAGCTGTTACGGCTACGACCGCCTGACCACGCCGTACATGGATCGGATCGCGGCGGAGGGCGTGCTGTTCGAGAACGCGTTCAGCGCCTACATTCCCACGACGCCGGCCTATTCCGCCATCCTCACGGGCCGCGACGTCATCGGGATGGAGCAGGTGGGCTTGCAGCCCAAGGGCCCGCTGAGCGAAGACCATCCCACCCTGCCCGAGATCCTGCGCGAGGCCGGATACAAGTCCACCTGCGTGGGATTCGACGGCGGGTTCTACCGCGGCTTCGACCAGTACCTCAACTTCGAGGGCTGGGTGTCGTGGGAAGACCGGCCGGCCCGCAAGGCGGAGAACCTCAACGACGTGGCCATTCCGGCCCTCGAGAAGCACGCGAAGTCGAACAAGCCCTTCCTGCTGTTCCTGCGGCACATGGACCCCCACTCGCCCTATTTGCCGCCGGCGCCCTACGACCAGATCTTCTATTCCAAGGACCCCACCGACAAGAAGAACAAGAGCATGAAGCCCGTTTTCGACTTCAAGCCCTTCGCCGACTTCTTCAAGTCGTGGATGATGCCGGGGGTTACCGACAAGGACTGGGTGATCGCCCAGTACGACGGCGCCATCGCCTACATGGATGCCTGCATCGCGCGGCTGTTCACGCAGCTCGAGGCGCTGGGCATTCTTGATGACACGATCGTCGTCATCAACTCCGACCACGGCGAGACGCTCTACGACCACGAGCACTGGTTCGACCACCACGGCCTGTACGAGCCCACGCTGATCGTACCCCTCATCTACTACTGGCCCGGAAAGGTGCCCGTGGGGGTGCGGAGCAGCTCCTACACGCTTCACGAGGACCTCATCCCCACCGTCGTCGACCTGTGCGGCCTCAA
>CAYVOE010000474.1:0-4088 GCA_964452795.1 uncultured Nitrospiraceae bacterium | reverse complement strand
GTGGGGCTGATGCGGCCCCATTCGGGGCAGATCCTCTTCAACGGCCGGGACTTCTCCGCCATGAGCGAGGAGGAGCGGGTCGAGGTGCGCCGGCGCATGGGCATGTGCTTTCAGGGCTCGGCCCTGTTCAATTCGATGACCGTCGGCGAGAACGTGGCCCTGCCTCTGAGGGAACACACGGAGCTCGAGGAGTCCACCATCGAGATCATGACCCGGATCAAGCTCGAACTGGTGGGACTGGGCGGGTTCGAGGACTACATGCCGTCGGAACTGAGCGGCGGCATGAAGAAGCGGGCCGGCCTGGCCCGGGCCATGGCCATGGACCCCGAGATCATCTTCTACGACGAGCCGAGCGCGGGGCTCGACCCCATCGTGGCCGCCGGGCTGGACGCCCTCATCCGGAAGCTCCAGAGCACGTTCAACCTCACCAGCGTGGTGGTGACGCACGAGCTGCCGAGCGTGCGGCTCATCGCCGACACCATCTGCATGCTGCGGGACGGGCGGATCGTCGAGATGGGCACCCTCGAGGAGCTCGAACGGTCGGAGAACGAGTTCGTGAGACAGTTTTTCGAGCGCCGGCCCGAAGAGATCTCCGGCGGCGACGAGGAATACATGCGGCGCCTCACCGAGGTCGGCGATTGACGCGGACCGGCCCGGTGTCGGCGAAACGATAACGATTAAGCGGGTTGTGGAGTGGTCGGGACCGTCCGCCGTCGGCGGAGGGCCCGGACCGGCGGAGCGGGAATGGCGAACAAAAAACACAATTTCACCCGGACGGAGATCAAGGCGGGCTTTCTGGTCATCGCCAGCGCCGCGGTGCTCGCCCTGTTTGTGGCGGCCGTGGCGGGACTCCGGCCGCCCCGGCCCACCAAGACGTACTACGCGGACTTCGTCAACATCAAGGGACTCCAGAAGGGAGCCGACGTGATGTTCGGGGGGTTCAAGGCGGGCCGCGTGCAGGCCCTCTCGCTCCAACCCGACCGGGCGATCCGGGTCCGCTTCACCGTGGACGAGAACCTTCCCATCAACGCCGCCAGCCGGGCCAGCATCGCCCAGATCACGCTGACTTCCGAGAACCACCTCGAGATCTCGACCGGAAGCGAGCGGGCCGAACTGCTGCCCCCGGGCGCGGTGCTCCCGTCGCAGGAAGGCGGCATCTTTGACGTGGCCGGCCTGGTGGCTCAGGACGTCCGAGAGCTCATGGGCGACGTGCGGGTGCTGCTGGGCGTAAAGGAACGCCGCCGCGAGCAGGTCGTCACCATCGAGGACCTCTTTACCAACATCCAGACGGCGGTGGACGAAAGCACGGGCGCCGTCCAGGACATCCGCTCACTCCTCGCCGACAACCGCGACGAGGTAAGCGCCATCCTCCAGCGGGTTCAGGATATCGAGAAGGGGGCCGAAGACCTGATTGCGGACCTGCGGGGCGTGGTGGCCGAAAACCGGCCCGTCATCGCCGAGTCGACGGCGAACGTGCGCGACGCCACCGTCGACATCCGGGACGCCGCCGCCGACATCCGGAACGCCACCCGGCGCATCGAGGGCTTGGCCGATTCGCTGGAAGCCGTCCTCAACAGCGCGGGCCAGTTGGGAACCGATGCCCAGGGCTTTATCAACAAGACGCGGCCGGTCCTCGAGGAAATCGTCCTGGACCTGCGCGAGGCGGTGTGGCACATGAAGAACTTCGCGCGCACCATCGAGGAACAGCCGGAATCGGTGCTGCGCGGGGCCTCGCCGCAGGGCCGGGCCCGGTAGGCGGCGGGGACCTGCGACCGGACCCATGGGGATGTAATTTCGCACCGCTAGTTCTTGGCGGAGACGCACGGCGGGGGGCTTTCTCCCGCCGCGGGGCTTCGGCCGATTGCCGATGGCTTGTCGTTTGTGCCATCTTCTACACCTGTGTCGTGTGTGGATGATTCGGTTGCGTCGTTTGCGGGCGAGCGCGGGCCGGCCGTCCGGCTCACCGAAGTCGTCAACCGGAGTCAAGGGAGGATCATGAGGCACGCCGTCATAGCCGCGATGGCTTGCGCCGCGTTTGCAGCCGCTTGCAAGACCACGCCGCCCTCGAAGTACTACACGCTCGATATGACGCCGTCGGGCACGGCCGTGCCCGATTACGGCATCGAGGTTCAACGGATTCGGTCGGCCGAGCCCCTGGCCCGGCGCGACATCCTCGTGAAGACCTCGCCGACGGAGATCGAGTACTACGCCCTCGACCAATGGTCGGCCGACCCGGGCCTGCTGGTGGCGGAGAAGCTCCAGGCCGAGTTCGGCCATCGGACCGACGCCGAAAAGCAGGTTCGCCTCACGGGACAGTTGCTGGCCTTCGAGCAGCAGGATACGCCCGGAGGACCCGCCGCCCGCGTCAAGCTGAACCTCGAGTTCCGCACGGCCGATCGGGACCTCTACGACGACCCCCTACTCAAGAAAACCTATGAAATCGAGCTTCCGGCGGCGAGCCCGGGGCCGGGGGGCGTGGTGCGGGCCCTGTCGCAGGCCATCGAGCGGATCGCGGCCGAGATCGTGGCCGACGCGGACGCCCTGGAATGAACGACGAGACGACAACCGCCCCGGATCGCATCTCGGACTATGAGCGGGCGGTCTGCTACTACACCCTGCCCCACGCCACGGGCCGGGTGACCCTCGCCCTCATCCTGGTCTACACCTTGTGCCTGTTCGAGGCGCTGGCGGCTCTGATCTACGGCCTCTACGCCGACAACCGCACCTGGACCGTCGCGGGCACCGTCGCCCTCGCCGGCATCGTCATCCTGGGGGTGGTGGCGTTTTCGGTCCGGTCTCTCATGAGCGAAGTGCGCCGCCGCCGGGCCCTGATGGCCGCGCAGTCGACCCCGGACGCCCCGCCCGAGGCCGACGACCTGCCCGATCCGTTCACCGACCACATCCTGCTGACCCGGCCGCTGCAGGAGGAAGAGGACTTCGAAATCCGCGACCGAGACGGCCGCCTCGAATGCCGCGTGCACATCGAAGACGCGACCCGGCACGTGCTGGACGCCGACGGCCGGGAGCGGCTCCGGATTACGGTGGAGTCCACGGCGCGCAGCTTCGTGCTCGAGAGCATGCTCCCCCGGCGGGCCCGGGTGTACGCGGGCGAATCGCTCGTGGGCCGCATGAAACAGCGGTTCACCTTCGGAGCGCCCGTGCTCGAGATCGAGCAGCGGGGCGCCAGGCCCGGCCGGTGTACGCTCCGGGAAGGGGGCATTTACACCGGCCCCCGCCTCGTGGGCCGGATCTATCTCCTGCGCGACCGTCTGTTCCTCGACGTGGAACGGGCCGCCTTCAACGAGGCCCTCCTCGGCGCGTTCGTGGCCCTGTCGTACGCCAAGGCCCGGTCCTCCCTCTTTTGAACCCTCTGTGCGCTGTGCTACACTTCGCGCACGGCGCAGCGCCACGGACGGCATCTACGACGGGGTGTTCCCGGGGAACCCAGCGGTCCGGCCCCGGGAGCGGGCCGTGTCCCTCCGGAACACGCAGGAGAATTCACATGACCTCGGTACAGGATTCCCCGACAACCGTCGCACACTTCGCCCAGGGCGGTAGCTGTCTTCTCAACGTGATGGATGAACATTTCCTGGTCCGCATCCTCCAGGTCAACGGCGACCACCTCGAGGTCACGTTCCCCGGACGGGATTACCCGGTCCCCGGCATGCGCGTCTACCTCGAGTTTCACGACGAGGAGGGATTCGATTCCTATCCCTCCCACGTGCTGCGCGGCCCCCAGGAAAACGCACGGTACCTGGTCCTCGAGATGCCTCGAAGCGGCCGGAGAACCCTACACCGCACGTCGTGCCGCATCCCCACGGACCTTACCGTACAGGTACGCGACCACGCCTACGTCCGGCGCTACGACGCGGCCCTGATCAACCTGAGCAGCGGCGGCGCCCTCATCCGGACGGAGGCTCCCTTTGACTTCAGCACGACGGTGGAGCTGAGCCTGTCGTTGCCGGGAGAACCCTCCCATTCCCTCCTGGGGCAGGTTGTTCATCTCAGCCTTGAATCCGCCGATCGGAGCCCCGGAGCCCGCCGCATCTACGGCGTTCGGTTCCTCAGCCCGGCCTCGGAAGTGGTGA
>CAYVOE010000473.1:0-4092 GCA_964452795.1 uncultured Nitrospiraceae bacterium | reverse complement strand
ATCCGTTTCGCCGTCCACGAACTCGACGGACGGCTTCGGCAGGAGCTCGTCGTGCCACGAGCCGACCTCGCCCGTCCCGAAGCCTGAGCGCCGGCGGCGAGCTCCGCCTCGTGCTACCGCCGCCTCTCAGAGAAACAGCGCCGCCTCCGCCACGAGGCCGGGGCCGAATCCCAGGGCCACGCAGGGTCGCGGCGCGTTTTCCCGGCGCAGTCGGCGCAAAATGAACAACACCGTGGGCGACGACATGTTGCCGTAATCGCGCAGGGTCTCCTTAGACACGTCGAGGGACCCGTTGGGCAGGTCCAGGGCCTTGGCCACGGAGGTGAGGATGCGCGGGCCGCCGGGATGAACGGCCCACGACTTCACGTCGTCGAGTTTCAGGCCGTTCTCGGCAAGCCACCGTTCCATCCAGCCCCGCAGATGGGAGGCGATCAGTTCGGGCACCCGGGCCGAAAGGCCCATGACGAACCCGTGATCGCCGATGCGCCACTCCATGGCGTCCTCGGAGTCGGGAATGAGCACGGACCCCGACCGAACCAGTCGCCAGGCACCGTCGGTGGAGGCGTCGGCGGCGCGTCCCACGAGCGCGGCGGCGCCGTCGGCGAAGAGGGCGTTCGCGACGATCCGTTCCGGGTGCCATCCGTAGTGGTAATGTATGCTGCACAGTTCCACGGCGCAGAGCAGCACCCGGGCGTCGGGGTCGCTGTCCACGAAGCCGCGAGCCACCCGCAGGCCGTTGAGGGCGCCGTGGCATCCCATGAAGCCGACGTGGGTACGCTGGACCGTGGGCGCGAGGTTGAGCTGCTTGATGATGGCCACGTCGGCCCCGGGAGCCGCAAACCCGCTGCACGACACGGTGACGAGGTGGGTGATGTCCTCTGCAGCCACGCCCGAGTCCTCGAGCGCTTCTCCGGCCGCCCGCACCGCCAGGGGACCCGCGTGGGCTTCGTACAGGCCCATGCGCATGCCGAGGGAAGGTCCTCCGTCGTCGGGATGCGTCGGCGGGGGGAAGGTGGTCTGGCGCATGTCGCTTCCCGCCGGACCGGTCAGGAGCACGCTGTGTCTGCGCTTCACCCCCGACATGCGGTAAAGCACCACGAGTTTCCGACGTTCCTCCTCGTTGCGGCAGAAGTTGTCGTGGGCGTAACCCACCGATTCCTCGACGTCGACGGCATAGGCGGGCAGGGCGGTGCCTTGCCCGAGGATGGCGAGACTCATGGGGATGCGGTTCCTCTCGATTCCCGGGGAGCGTTGATGCTGCGGACGACGGCGCCGGCCAGGCCGGGCCGTCGGGAAAGGGCGAGCACGGCGGTGCGGACGAGGAGCGGTCGACGCAGACCGGCCGCAAGGGTGCGGCATATCCGTTGCCGGCGCCGGACGCGACGGTCCAGCGCCGCTTCCCAGGCGCGCTCGATGGCCGGGTCGTAGCGCTCGGCCGCACGGGCCGCCAGCGGCGCCAGCGCGACCGCGCCCACCAGGGCCCAGGCAATCCCTTCACCGGTAAAGGGCTCGATGTACCCCGCCGCGTCGCCCACGGCGAAGAGGCGGTGTCCCGCTACGGCCGCCGGGCGTCGGGTCAGGACAGGGGTGCCGCGCCAATCGCGTTCTTCAAGGTCCGTCACGGCGGGGAAGCCCGCCGAGGCGAGGATGTCGACTGCCGCGCGCCCCAGTCCGTTTCGACGCACCACCGCCGTGTCCAGGGCTGCGGCCACGTCCAGCCGCCCGTCCTCGAGCCGCACCAGGCCCACATATCCGCCGCGGCCGCAGGCCATGTAGACCGTTCCCGGCTCGTAGGCCGCGGGTCCATTGTCGACCGTCACGCCGGCGCCGATGCGTGCGCTTCGCACCGGCACGGAAGAGACCCCGTCGGCGCGGAGGAGGCTCCCGGCCAGGCCGTCGGCCGCCACCACCACGCGGGCGCGGAGGTCCGCCGTACCGTCTCCGGCGCGGACCCGGACCACCCGCTCGTCGTCTTTCAATGCGGTGCCCACGGCGCGGGTCCCCTCGAGAAAGGCGACTCCGGCGTATTGGGCGGCGGAGACCAGGGCCGAATCGAGCGTTTCTCGCGAAAGCGACACACCGCCCGGCAAGGGCACCGTCGCGGTCCGACCGGAGACGCCCAATCGGATGCGCCGGAGCGGGAGGGCGCCGTGCCGTGCGGGCAGGCTTCCCAAACCCGCGGCTTCGAGCGTCGCAAGGGCCCGCAGGTTCAGACAGCAGCCGCAGACCTTGCGCCGCGGAAAGCGGGCCTTGTCGAGGAGCAACACCCGGACGCCGCGGCGGGCCGTCTCGCGGGCGACCATCGCGCCCGCAGGCCCCGCGCCGACCACGATGGCGTCCCAGGGGACGCGCGTGGCGTCTTCAAGTGTGATCGAGGGCCATGAACTCAAGGGCGCCTCCAGACGAGCAGGTACCGGTACGGCCAATGGGAGTGGATCCGCGCATCCGTCAGCCCGGCGGACCGGGCGAGCGCGGCGGCTTCGTCCATCGTAAACGCGGCGGCCACGGACCGCAACCCGTCGACGTGCACCACGGGCGACCGCGTCAGCAATCGCGTTCCGGCGAAGGCGAGGGCGTAGCTTCGGGCGCCGCGCTGCAGGTCGTCCACCAGCACCATCTGCCGTGCCGCACCGGCCATGCGCCGGAGCAATCCCTTCGCGGCATCTTCCTCGAGGTGGTGCAGAAACAGGGAGCACAGGATCACGTCGTAACCCTCCGGCAGGGAACCGTCCAGCGCGTCGTGCGTGAAGAAGTCCGCTTGCACCTCCGCCCGGGTCGCTCGTCGGCGGGCGGTTTCGACGGCCCGGGGGCTGACATCGCATCCCGCAACGATCAGGTCGTGCCCGCGGCGTCGTGCCTTCCTTGCCAGGCGGATCGCCACGTCCCCTCCGCCGCAGGCCACATCCAGCACCCGCAGCGGATGAGCGCCGTTCTGGCGGGCCAGATGGTCCAGGGGCGACCACAACGCCTCCGCCGTGGCGCTGATGCGGTTGATCCGCGCCAGTCCGCGCAGGGCCCGGGCATGAGCTCGGGGGTCGAGGTCCGGGTTGTCCATCACTTCCGGTTCGAGTCGACGCGTTCGGAGTCGCGCAATCCACACCATGTCTTGGGTATTCCGCAGCGGCCGAAGTCGGTGTCGTCCGATTGACCCCCGACGGCGTCTTGTGTATCATTTCGCCGGGTTCTTCGGCAAGGCATGGCCTTGCCCAGCACACATCCGACGGAGGGGGACGCGGCGCCCTGCGCGACTCTGTCTCCCATCTCCACCGTCGGGGGACGGGAAAGTCGGGTACGGTTGCGGGCCCCCGCATCCTCCCGAATTGAAACCGAACCGGCACTTTTCCGGCCTCCCGACGCGCCTGCCCGGCTTCGTACCCGGGGCCGCGGGTCAAGCCGACAACCATGCGGAAATTCAATCATATGGATCGTACGTTCGTTCGTTGCCTTCTCCCGGAACGCTCGCGGATCAGCCCTTTGTGGCTCCCGTGCCTGGCCCTGTTTCTGACCACCGGCGCCTTTGCCCAGAATGCCTCGTTCAGCCCGCGCCTGCCCGTGGAAGAGACCTTCGTCGGCGCCCGCGCCGTCGAGCTGGCCGACATCGACGGCGACGGCGACCTCGACGTGGTGGCGGCAGCCTTGTCGGACCGACACGTCGCCTGGTGGGAGAACACCGACGGCAAAGGCCGGTGGGCCTATCACGAGGTGGTCAACGACGAAATGACCCTGGCCGAGCCCGCCGACATCGCGGTGGCCGACGTGGACGGAGACGGCGATGCCGACATCGTCGTCTCGTTTGTGGCAACGAGCCAGGTGGTCTGGTTCGACAACATGTCCAGCGACGGAAGCCTCTGGGCGCCCCGGTCCATTACCGAAGGGGCGGCCCTCTTCCTCGATGGGCCGGTGGCGGTCGAAGCCGCCGACATGGACGGCGACGGCGACATCGACATTGTGACCTCCGCCATCCTGGCCACCGGCGACGGACCCGACGTGGTGGTGTGGCGCCACGAGCCGCCCGGCCCCGGCCGCGACGCCGACGGGTCCGGCTGGACGCCCATCCCCGTGTCGACCGCCGGGGACGGCGCGGGCGTGGTC
>CAYVOE010000472.1:1814-4104 GCA_964452795.1 uncultured Nitrospiraceae bacterium | reverse complement strand
CGGGTCGTTCGTCGAGCAGGGCAGCCGGGACGCGGGCGTAGGACTCCATGAGGTCCGGCGCGCCCGCGAGGTATTCGGTGTACAGATCGCGCATGACTAAATCCGACGCCCGACGGCAATCATGCGGGGCTTTCCGGGGGCGTAGTCCGACCCGTCGAAGTTGCCGAACAAGCGCTCGACGCGAAGCCCTCCCTGCTCCAGCAGTCCAATCAGTTCCTCCGCTTCGTACATTCGCACCGATTCTCCCAGGACTTGCACCACCTCTCCCCCGCGGTAGAGCGTGGTGGTTTTGTTGACGCGGCGGAGCGACGGGTCGATCCACCGTTCTTCCGCGATCTCGTAGTCTCCGGCCTTGCGGTGGGAGCGCGGGACCAGCGTTTGTTCGACGCGCCCTCGGTTGAGGTAGTCTATGAAGAAACGTCCGCCGGGCTTCAGGGCTCCGGCCACGCTGCGCACGGTCTGGAGGTTCTCCTCCTCCGTGGGAAAGTAGCCGAAGCTGGTGAAGAAATTGGTGACGCAATCAAAGACGGACACGAAAGGGACGGCGCGCATATCGGCCCGCACCAGGAGCGCTTCGGGCCCCACGATCGACCGCGCGCGCAGCAGCAGTTCCCGCGAATAGTCGAGTCCTACGGCACAGCGGGCACGGGGCGCCAGGTAGGCCAGGTGCCGGCCGTTGCCGCAGGCGAGATCGAGTACGGTTTCGTCTTTGCCGAGGCCGAGCGTTTCCCGGGCGAAGCGCGCTTCCGGACCCGCGGACTCGACGGTCCGGTGGGCGTAGATCAGGGGGTAGAGCTCGTCGAAGGTCCGCCGGTACCAGTCCGCGTCGATCCGGCGTTCCGGCGGGTTCACGGCCCTTCCTCCCGGGCCGGTCCCGGACGGGAAGCTGGTAAAGGAAATCCGACAAAGACGAGTGCCATGGCATGAGCTCCCCCGGTCGATCAGGGCTCGGCCCGCTCGCCGATCCGGTGCAGTTTGAGGAGGTTGGTGCGGCTCTCGACGGCCCAGGGCATCCCGGCGGCGATGAGCACCGTGTCGCCCTCGTCCGCCAGCCCGTGCGATACGACGACCCGTTCGACCACGTCGCCCAGCTCGTCGGCGGGGGCCATGCCGTTGAGGAGGAGGGCTTCCACTCCCCAGACGAGGGCGCAGCGCCGGCGGGTCTCTTCCGACGGAGTGATGGCGGTAATGGGGACCTGGGGTCGGAACCGGGCGATGGCGCGGGCGGTGCGGCCGGTCCGCGTGAAGCAGACGATCCGGCGGGCCTTGAGGGAATCGGAGATGTGGAAGGCGGCCTCGCCGATGGCCTGACCGAAGTCGGCGTGCGGTCGCGGTTGAACCGGCGGGCGCAATCCGCCCTGGGCGATGTGGCGGTCCGTGGTGGCGGCGATGCGGGCCATGAAACGGGCGGCCTCGACGGGATAGCGGCCCGCGGCCGTCTCGCCGGAGAGCATGACGGCGTCGGTGCCGTCGTAGATGGCGTTGGCCACGTCGGCGACCTCGGCCCGGGTCGGCCGGGAGTTGACGATCATGGATTCAAGCATCTGGGTGGCCGTGATGACGGGGCGCGCCCGCTCGTTGCAGATCCGGATGAGGTCCTTCTGGATCTTGGGCACTTCCTCGAGCTCGGCTTCGACGCCGAGGTCGCCCCGGGCCACCATGACGGCATCGGCGTAATCGAGGATGTGCTCGAAATTGAGCACGGCTTCGGGGCGCTCGATCTTGGCCACGACGGGCGTGTCGTGCCCGCGCTCGCGGATCCGCTCTTTGAGGGTCGCCACGTCCTCGGCGTTACGTACAAAGGACAGGGCCACGAAGTCCACGCCGATGCTCAGCCCGAAATCGAGGTCTTCGATGTCCTTGTCGGTCAGGCTGGGGGCGCTGACGGCCACTCCGGGCAGGTTGATTCCCTGGTTCTCGCGCAGCTCGCCGCCCCGGATGACCCGGGTGTGGACCTTCGATCCTTCGAGGCGTTCGACCCGCAAGGCGATCCCGCCGTCGGAGATGAGGATGCGGTCGCCGGGCCCCACGTCTTCGGCGAGCCGCTCGTAGGAGGTGGTCAGGCACTCGGCAGTGCCCGGCGCTTCGGTCGCGACGATGGCCACTTCCTGGCCCGTCTCGAGATAGACGGGGCCGCCGCCCTCGAGGGGCCCGGTCCGGATCTTGGGCCCCTGGAGGTCCATGAGGACGGCGACGTTCCGGCCCATCTCGCCGGCCATGCGGCGCACGGTCTCGAAGGCGGCGCCGTGGGTGGCGTGGGTGCCGTGGGAAAAATTGAGGCGCGCCACGT
>CAYVOE010000472.1:0-1804 GCA_964452795.1 uncultured Nitrospiraceae bacterium | reverse complement strand
GTCCATGCCCGCTTCGATGAGCCGGCCGATGACCTCGGGGCTTTCGGATCGGGGGCCGAGGGTGCACACCATCTTGGTCCGCGGGGATCCCGGATCCGACGAGGACTCGGCTCGAATGGCGTCCGTCATGTTACTCCACGAACTCGGCGTAGATGGCCCGTACCGCTTCCTCGAGGTCGTCGTCCTCGACGCCGATGATGATGTTGTTCTCGGAAGAACCCTGGTTGATGATGCGGATGTTGATCTGCCGGTTGGCAAGGGCGCTGCAGACCCGGGCGGCGATGCCGACCCGTCCGGCCATGCCCTGGCCCACGGTGGCGATGAGGGCGAGGCCCGGCGTGATGGTGACCCGGTCGGCTTCGCACACCAGCTCGATGCCGCGGACGATGGAGGGGCCGTGGACCCCGAGTTCGTCGTCCTTCACGATGATGGAGATGGTGTCGATGCTGGTGGGCATGTGCTCGAAGGACACGCCGTGGTCCTCGAGCACCTGGAGGACCTTGCGCCCGAAGCCGAGCTCGCGGTTCATGAGCGCCTTTTCGATGTTGATCATGGTGAACCCGGCCTGCCCCGCGATGCCGCAGAGGGGCTCGGTCGGCTTGCGTTCCGGCACGATGAGGGTGCCCGGGTTGTCGGGCTCCCGGGTGTTGCGCACGTTGATGGGGATACAGGTCTGGCGAAGTGGGAAAATCACCTCGTCGTGGAGGACCTTGGCGCCCATGTACGAAAGCTCGCGCAGCTCCTGATAGGTCACCTCTTCCATGCGCCGGGCGTTGGGCACGATGTTGGGATCGGCGATGAGGAAGCCGGAGACGTCGGTCCAGTTTTCGTAGAGGCGAGAGCCGGCCGCGCGGGCCACGATGGCCCCCGTAACGTCGCTGCCGCCGCGGGAAAAGGTTTTGATGGAGCCGTCGGGCATGGACCCGTAGAAGCCCGGGATCACGAAGAGGCCGTCGCCTTTGAGGCGCGCGCCCAGCAGTTCGTAAGTGACGGGATCGACGGAGCCTTCCATGTCGAACTTGATGCATTCGGCGGGGTCGACGAAGGTGGCGCCGAGGTACTCGGCCAGAAGCCTTCCGTTCAGGTACTCGCCCCGCGACGCCATGTAATCCGGTTCGGCAATGCCGGCGGCTTTCTCTCCGATCTCGTTCATGTAGCGCGCCACATCGAAATTGACGCCGAGATCGCGGGCCAGCTCGGTAAACCGTTCCTCGATCATCGCGGCGGGCTGGGACGGGTCGAGCTCTTGCATGAGCAGGCCGTGCCACGCGTAGAGGAGGTCTGTGATTTTCTTGTCGTCGCGATGCCGTTTGCCCGGGGCCGATGGTACGACGAAGCGTCGCGTCGGGTTGGACCGAATGATGGCCTCCACCTGCCGAATGCACTGTGCATCGGCCAGCGAGGTTCCTCCGAACTTGCACGTGATACCGCTCATGCTCCACTCCATGTTTGATCGCGTCTTCGGCGCCTGCCGGGTCCGGCGTGAATCCGCGGACCGCACGGCGCGAGGGCCCCGTCTCCGCGCCCCGGCCCCTGGGAAACCGCGCGGCCGCCCCGGACAGGGGTGCAGGTTGAACCTCGACGGCGCGGCGCCGGATGCGCACAAGGAGGCCTATTGTATGCGAAATGGGGGCACGCCTGGCAACTGATGGGCGGTCGTCGCTTTATCCGCCGTTTCGGATGATGGAGGTGACGCGGCGATGCCACTCGACGTCGTTCCACAGGCGCGGGACCGGGGGATGGGTGAAAATGGACGTGCAATTGAAGGCATAGCCGTGCTCGCGTCCGAGGCGCGCGCCGATTT
>CAYVOE010000471.1:0-4120 GCA_964452795.1 uncultured Nitrospiraceae bacterium | reverse complement strand
CTTCGAGATCTCCCTGGAATCGGGCGGCGAGGTCGACTACATCCGCATCGCGGGGAAGGGCACGCCCCTGGCCCTGCGCGTCTGCGACAAGGCCGCCCAGGGCGGCTGGCTCACGCGGCAGTTGGAGGCCTTTGAACGAAGCGCGCCGGACTGCCGCCTCGTCATCCTGCGGAGCACGGCCTTTCCGTCCAATCCCCGGACCGAAATTGCCCGAAAGCTGGGGTCCCTCGTGGCGGCCGGCGCGGTCCGGTTCCAGGTCGAGGCGTCCGAGTGGCACGCCATGGAGGCGATGCGCTCCTTCGAAGCGGCCCACCGCGAGAATCCCCATTTCCTGGCCTGGCGCCGCATCGAGAAACCCCTGACGCGGCAGCCCACGCTCCAGGGCGTCCTGGGGCAGCTCGAGACCGCCTTCCCCACCCATTTCGAGATCCTCGCGCCCGTGGAGTCCGCGCACGAACCCGAGGCGCCGCCCGAGCCCCAACCCGTGCCCGCCGCCAGCGAACTGTGGATGCCCAAGGTCGAATCGACCACGCCGCCCGAACTCATCGAAGTGGGGGAGACGCGGGGCCTGCGTCCAGAGCCGGTGGCGCTCGATCCCGAGGAACTCACACGCCACGCCGCCTTCCTCGGCGGCACGGGCACCGGCAAAACCACGCTCGCACTCCACATCATCGAGCAACTGGTGATGCGCGGCATCCCCGCCATCCTCATCGATCGGAAGGGCGACCTCTGCGGCTATGCGCGGTCCGAGGAGCCCGCGTCCGAGCAGGAGAGGGCTCTGCGCGAACAGGCCGACATCGCCCTCTACACCCCCGGCGACCCCCGCGGTCGCGATCTCTACATCACGCTGCTGCCGTCCGATGCCGCCGGCCTTCCTTCCATCGAACGCGACAACCTGGCGTCGTACTGCGCCGACGCGCTGGCCGGCATGATGAACTACCGTTCGGGCGCACAGGACCAGGCCTGCCGCGGCATCCTCAAGAAAGCCGTGGAAGTGATGCTTGAATTTTCGCCCGACACGGAGATCACCGTCGAATCGCTGTGCGAACTCGTCGAATCGAAAGACCCGGCCCTTCTGAACGCCGTCGGCAGCCTCCGGCCCCAGTTGTTCACCCGCCTCGCCGAAAACCTGCGCGTCCTCTTGATAAACCGGTCGCAGCTTCTCAAGGGTTCCGGCGAACAGCTCTCGACCGAGGCGCTGCTGGGACTCGGGCCCTTCGCCAAGCGCGGCAAGACCCGGCTCAGCATCATCAGCACCCGCTTCATCGGCGACTCGCACGATGTCGAGTTCTGGATGACCCAGTTCCTCATCGAACTGGGTCGGTGGGCCGGCCGGGCCCCGTCGCCGCGACTTCAGGGCGTGGTCTTCTTCGACGAGGCCGACATCTACCTGCCCGCGAACCGACGGCCCAGCACCAAGGGGCCCATGGAAGACCTCCTCAAGCGGGCCCGCTCCGCCGGACTGGGCCTGCTCCTCGCCACCCAGAGCCCCGGCGACTTCGACTACAAGTGCCGCGACAACATCCGCACCTGGTTCCTTGGGCGCATCAAGGAAGAGACGGCGCTCCGAAAGATGCGGCCCATGCTCAATGAAGCGCCGGGCGACATCGCGAGCCTGCTGCCCGGTCAATCGCCCGGCGAATTCCAGGTCGTGCGGGACGGCCGCGTCGATCGAATGCTCGCCCATCGGAGCATCGTCAAGCCCCTGCAGGCGCCGGAGGACGACATCCGCGGCCTCGCCGGCGGCCGGTAACGGACGTGTTCCGTGGAGCCGCTTACGACACCGGCACGGCGATGTTCGGCGCGTGCTCGAGCACGTATCGCTCCGCCTCGACGGACCACAGACCGTTGTTTCGCGCGGTGATGGTCGCCAGCTCCGCGTAGAAGGGGTCGGTCTTGCCCTTCTCCTCGAAGTCGTCGATGGCCGTCAGGGGCATGTCCTTGTGGGTGTAGACCAGCTTCTTGCCGCCGGGGATGTTGGGCAGGTTGAGAATGGTCTCGGCGGCGCAGTTGATGCCGCCCACGTGGGTGATCAATACCTCGGGGCTCAGGCGTCCCTGGCCCATGAGCTCCAGGGCGTCGATCATGTCCTGCGTATTGCCGCCCGACGACCCCACCACGTGATGCCCGCCGTAGTGGACCTCGTAGAAGTTCAGCGGCGCCGTGAAGTCCTTTCGCGTGGGACCGGCGAAGAAGTTTAGGCACCCGTCCTGGCCCAGGATGCGGTCGCCCTGTTCAATGACCGCCGCCACGGGCGCGAACACGAACACGTCGTCGAACCCTTTGCCGTCCGTCAGGGCCCGCAGGTCTTCCACGGGGTTGCCGGACGCGGTGTTGACATAGCGCAGGTCCACGCCGCATTTCTTCGCCTCTTCGGGCGTCAGGATGCGCGCTGCCCGGTCGAGCCGGCCCTGGTCGATGTCGGTCACCACCAGAAGGCGCGGCTGGCGCGGCCCGTGCAGCGCGTAGTCGATGGCCCCCAGGCCCATGGGCCCCGCCCCCGCCAGGATTGCCATGGCTCCGCCTTCCACGATGCCCGGCGCATGGTCGTACTGGCCCGGTCGGGTGTGGTAATTCGTCTTGAATGCGCCGATGATGCACGACAACGGCTCCGACAGCGAGGCCTGGAAGAACCCCTCGCCGTCGTACGGCAACAGGCAGTCCATCTCCATCACTTCCCGCGGGATGATGATGTGCGTGGCGTGGCCGCCGCAATACGGGAAGGTGTAACCGGGGGCGTCGTACTCGCGCCCGGGATAAGACAGGGCCGGCTGAATGCTGAACCGCTGGCCCGGGGAGAACCGGTCCCGATGGGCCGCGCCGACCTCCAGGATGGTGCCGGCGAACTCGTGCCCCACGATGACCGGGTTGGTCGCCACGTCGTTGGGCACCCGCTTGTGGTCCGCCCCCTGCTCGGCCGCCTTGTGGGTCGACATGCACACGCTGTTCGTGGTGAGTTCGGCCAGGATTTCGTCCGGCTGGATCTCGGGCAGCTCGAAACTCTCCAGCCGAAGGTCGTTTTTCCCGTAAAGGCGCAATGCCAGCGTCTGCATAATCGATGCTCCCCCTCTTGTCGAGACGTTGATCCTGGGTCGTGGCGGCGCGCACATCCCCGCCGCGCGTTCCCCATACCCAATCACCGTTCATTATACCGATCCGCCTTCCGGGGAACAAAGGCCCGCCGATTGACAATCGCCAGGCACCTTAGGAAGATAAGGGATGCCATAGGTAGAAACCGCCGCGCGCCGATCGCCATAGAGGCCGGGCTGAGGCGAGGAGGACATACTGATGAGTGAAGGCAAGTCGACGTTCGCCCTGTTTTTCGGTAATCGCGGGTTCTTTCCGGCGTCGCACCAATCGACCGCGCGCGAGGAACTGCCCCGGGCCCTCAAGGCCCTCGGCCACGACGTCCTCATGATGCCGGAAGACGCCACCCGCTACGGCGCCGTCGAAACCGCCGAGGAAGGGCAGAAATACGCCCGCTTTCTCGACGAACACCGTGGCCAATTCCAGGGCGTCGTCCTATCCCTGCCCAACTTCGGCGACGAAACCGGCGCCGTCGCCGCCCTGCAAGATGCCCGCGTGCCCATCTTCATCCAGGCCTATCCCGACGAGCTCGACCAGCTCGGGCCCGCCGAGCGGCGCGACGCCTTCTGCGGCAAGTTCTCGGTCATGGACGTCTTCACCCAGTACGGCGTGAAGTTCACCGCCCTCAAGCCCCACGTGGTGCATCCCGACAGCGAGGCCTTCAAGCGCAACATCGAGCACTTCGACCGCGTGTGCCGCATCGTCGAGGGGATGCGCCGGTTCACCATGGGCGCCATCGGAGCCCGGACCACTCCCTTCAAGACGGTCCGGATCGACGAGCTCGCCCTCCAGAAGCACGGCATCACCGTCGAGACCCTCGACCTCGCCGGCGTCATCGCCCGCATCAAGGAAATCTCGAAGGACACGCCCGAATTCAAGGACAAGGCCGAGCAGCTCAAGCCGATGTCGGAATGGACCGGCGTGCCCGACTGGGCCTTCGACAACATCACCCGGCTGGGCGTGGTGGTCGACCAACTGGTCGACGAATACCGGCTCGACGCCATCGCCCTGCGCTGCTGGCTCGAGCTCCAGC
>CAYVOE010000470.1:0-4132 GCA_964452795.1 uncultured Nitrospiraceae bacterium | reverse complement strand
GGCATAAGCGGACCCAACGTAACCCCTCCTCCCGTAGGGGTTTCCACGGAGGGCCGCTCCTCGCAATGACGGGTAGGGGTAGGTTCACGGCCCCGCCCAGCGCAGTCCTCGTAGTCCTACGACGGCTGGGAGCAAAGGTCCGTGGTGAACGACCCGTCCATCCCCCCTCTACGCCGTGTACCGGCGGCCTTCGTCGAGCATGGCGAGGTAGTTGTCCACGGGGATGTAGTTGGTGACGCTGTTGCCGGTGCCGAGGCAGTAGCCGCCGCCGGGCATGCACACGTCGAGGGTGTCGCGGACGCGGGCGCGCACGGCCGCCTCGTCGGAGCGGCACAGGAAATCCACGTCGATGCCGCCGAGGAGCGCGATGCGGTGGCCGTAGCGCCGCTTGGCGTCGCGGACATCCTCGATAGTGTCTTCAAAGGAGTGGCGGGCGTCGATGCCCACGTCGTCGATGAGGTCGTCGAGGATGAGGTCCAGGTTGCCGCAGGAATGGAGCAGGTAGGGCCGACCGGCGGCGTGGGCCATCTCGGCCATGCGCTTGTGGCCCGGCAACACGAAGGCGCGCAGGTCGTCGGGGCTGATGAGGGTCGACGTGCGGAATCCCATGTCGTCGCTGCCCCAGATGATCCGGACCCTGTCGAAGGAAAGGAGGGCCCGCACCGAGGCCGTGTACAGCTCGGTGAGGCAATCGGCGATGGCCCGGACGAGGTCGCGCTGCTCGAACAGGGCCACGCAGAGGGTCTGGTAGCCCATCAGCCAGTTGAGGAGCTCGGCGAAATGGGCGAACCCGCCGCTGCCGACGACGCACATGTCGTCGGGCAGGTTCTTCTCGTACCACTCGAGAGCCCGGGTCTCGATGTCGTCGGGCGACGGCCAGGGGTATTGCTCGAATTCCTCCCAGTTGGTGATGGGGCCCGCGTGCTCGTCGACGAAGCCCCGTCCTCCGGCGCGGCGAAGGCCCGCCGTATCCTCGGCGTAGCCGTAGCGCAGCGGCAAGTCGAGGCCCTCGACGCCGCACCGCACGAAGTCGTAGCCGAGAAAACGCTGGAGGGCGATTCGGCGGCGGTACTCGAAATCGGGCGCCGCCCGGTCGAGGCCGTCCAGGACGCCGTAGCGGAGGGCGATCTCGTCTTCGACTTCGGCGTCGAGGAAAAGCTCGATGAAATGGACCCGATCCGGCTCCCCTTGGCGCGAAACGCTTTGAACCAGCCCCTCCCAGTCGGGGCGAAGGACCGCGGCGAACGGTGTATGCATCGTAAAATCCCCCTGCGCCAATCCCCCGGCGCAACAGGGATCCTACCCGATCCGCCTCCGGCAAGGCCAGCCCCGGGAAGCCGCCGGCGAGGCCCTCCCGTCGGGCCCCGGCGCAAGGGCCGGGAGGGCCGTTAGAAGATGCCGAGGGCGCCGTTGATGACGCGCTGCACGTCGATGGCGTTGGTTTGGCCGTCGCCGTTGACGTCGCCGAGATAGGGGGTGATGTCGTAGCCGAGCACGGCGTTCACCACCAACTGCACGTCCACGGCGTTGGTGCCGCCCATCTGGTTGATGTCGGTCAGTTGGCCGCCGGTGTACCGGGCGACGAGGGTGACGTCGGAGGCGCCCAGGGAAAGGGTGCGCTCGGTCTGGGTGTTGCCGTCGGACCACCGGTTCCAGGTGAACCCGCCGGCCAGTTGCGCGGGCACCGACACGCTGTGGGTCGAATGGGCCGGCACGGTGAAGGTCTGGGGCAGGTCGTACTGGGCGCCGTTGAACGTGAGCTTGGCGCCGGTGGGCTCGCCCTTGAACGCGAGGGTGACGGTGGGCGTGGCCTGCGGCACCAGGTAGACGGTGCGGGCCTCGAGGTTGTTGTTCATGCGCACCACGGCGGTGCCGGTATGGTATCCCCCTTTCTCGGCGCTCACGGTGTAGGTGGAGCCGTTGGCGCAGATGAACTGGACCTGGCCGTCGCCGGTGGTCTTGTTGGTGACGGTGACGCCCGCGCCGAGGGCCTTTACGGAGGCGGCGTCCAGGGCCTTGTTCGTGCCCTGTTCCCGGACCGTGACGATGAGGATGGGTTGCGTGAGGCCGCCCGTGCCCACGGCCGCCATCAGCATGTACGACGTGCCGGCGCCGAAGACGGCGGGGTTCTTGTTCGTCACGCGAAGCAGGTAGGCCTCGCTGCGCGTGAAGGTGTGCTCGAACACGATGTCCTTGCCGGGGCCGGGCGCCTCGACGCGGCGGATGTAGGCGGCGCTGGGGTTCGTTTCGAGATCGGCGACGCGGAACAGGTCCACCACGGGCTGGCAGTTGGCGGCCGGCGCCAGCACCGCGAGGGTGGCCGTGCCGGACGCGGGCGACACGAAGCGCGCCCAGTCGGTGTCGCCCGATTTGTGGAAGTTGTGGCCCTGCACCACGTTGGCCGTCAGCCACGGGGCGTCGACGGCCGTGTCGTCGGGTTCCCAGGCGTCGGGCGTGCCGATGCGGTCGACGAACCCGATGCGCGGCGAGGCATGCCAGGTCCCCAGGACGCTGACGTAATACTGAATGCGGTAGAGCCCGCCCACGGTGAAGCCGTTGTAGGTCCCTTCCCAGCGGTCCTGGTTCGCGTTGTAGGTGAAGTCGACCCAGGCGAGATCGCTGATGGGCTGCTCGTCGTCCTCGCTGGCGGCGTCGAGGTTGAGGCTCGGCGGCACGATGAGGGCGCCCGCCCCTTCCACGGGGAAGCCCGCCACCACGTCCGACAGCCAGAGGGTGGCGCTGTTGGAGGAGAGGGCCCGGGGCGGCGCCACCTCGCCGATGTAGACGCCCGGGGTGGGCTGCTCGAAATCGGCACCGGGACGCAGGAGGTCGGCCTGGAGCCCGTCGCCGCCTTCGTTGCCGATGCCGTTGCCGTTGTCGTCGATCTGGGGCACCTGCAGGGGATTGATGGACTCGATGGCCACCTTGGCGGTCGAGAAAGCCCGGCCGTAGCTGCTGCCGTTGCGGATCTCTTCCCAGAAGGACAGAGAGAAGCTGATGGCCCGGGTCTCGTCGAAGAGGGCGATGCCGCGGGTGGGGCCCGTGTCGGCGCTGGTGATGGTGATGCGTTTGACGCCGGCCTTGAGGGCCTTGGCGGGCACCCGGAGGTTGTCGACGAAGGACCCCGACTCGCAGGTGTCGATCACGGTGGTGACCACGCAGTCCGGAGTCTTCTGCTGAAGCTGGTCCAGCAACAGGTCGTACTCCTGGGCGGTGAGGTACTCGAATTCGTTCAAGCGGAACCGGTCGCGCTGGCCGTGGTCCACCATATACACCAGGAACCGGTCGGAACCGGCGGCCCACTGGGTGATGGCGGTCCGGATGTTGGCCAGGGTGGGCGCGGCGAAGACGTCGGACTGACCGTCGCCGTCGGCGTCGTAGGCGCGGGACCCGTAGATGCGGATACTGTCGGCCTGGAGCCCCTGAAGCAGCAGGGCGTCGCGGGCCTGGCCGACGATGTATTCAAAGCTGGGATAAAGGGGGTCGTCGCCCTTGCCGCCCGCAATGAGGATGGCCTTGGACTCGGGCCCCACCTCGGGCAGGACGTCGATGAAGATGCGGTAGTTGGGCGACGCATCGGTGCTTTCGATGATGTCGACCACCTTCGACGTCGGCCCCGCCACGTAGGCCCCGTCGGACTCGAACCGCCCGCCGCTGGCATTCGAGATGAAGTTAAAACTCTTGTACTCGCCGCCGATGGTGAAATACCACTTCTGACCCGAGACCACGCGGGTCTGCCAGAAGCCCAGGCCCGTGTCGTTGTTGTTCCGGTAGAAATGAAGATAGGGATACCGGTTGAACTGAGGATTGGGCTGCTCGGGGTCGTAGTACTGGTGCGCCACGAACAGGTCGGGGTCGCCGTCCGTGTCCACGTCGGCGAAGGTCAGCATGCGGGCCCAGCCGTTGTCGGTCTCGGTGGGGGCGGCCAGCTCGCCCGCGTACTCGAAGTGGAAGGTGTTGGTGGCGATGTCGAGCACGTTGCGATACACGTGGAAGGTGCACACGTCGTAGTTCAGGTATTCCGACAGGGTCACGATGAGGTCGACCCGGCCGTCCCGGTCGAGGTCCGCCGACGCCAGCCCTTCAATAAGGTCGGGGTCGATGAGCTTCCCGTCCTGGTCGTGCAGGTTCC
>CAYVOE010000469.1:0-4134 GCA_964452795.1 uncultured Nitrospiraceae bacterium | reverse complement strand
CGCAGTCTTCATAGGCTTACAACGGGTGGGGTGGATGCCGATCCCGCGACGGCGGTATCCAATGGTTGACCCGTATCCCTACGTATATATCCCCTTCGGGGAATTCCCACAACCCGGCCTTCGGCCACGGACCCGCGCTCATCCTCCCTTCAACCGAAGGGGCAGACCGCTGACCAGGAGGATCACTTCGTCGGCGCATTCGGCGAGGCGCTGGTTGAGGCGGCCCAGGAGGTCGCGGTAGCGGCGCGTCACGGCGTCGCCGGGGATGATCCCCATGCCGATCTCGTTAGTTACCAGGATGAGGTCGCAGGGCGGCGCCTCGACCAGGGCGATCAGGTCCTCCACGGGTCCAAACACTTCGAGATCGGCGCCGAGGTGGTGCATCAGGTTCCCCAGCCATACGGTCAGGCAGTCCACGACGACCACGTCCACCCGGCCCTGCAGGCCCCGGAGCGCACCGGCCACGTCCAGAGGCTCTTCCACGGTCCGGTAGGCCTCCCCCCGTTCCTCTTTATGCCGGGCGATGCGGTCGCTCATGTCGGCATCGAAGGCCTCGGCGGTGGCCACGAATCCCCGGCGGTCGTAGGTCGACGCCAGGGTCAGGGCGTACCGGCTCTTGCCGCTTCGAGCTCCCCCCGTCAGCAGAATCACCCGCGCCATGTCGCATACCTTTCCATAACCCGGCGGGAGGCATCGAAATCCTCCTCGGAGAAGATCTCGGCCGTGAACACCCGCGTCACGCTCCCGTCGGCCTCGAGCCGCCGCACCAGGTCCTCCAGCACCGCCGGGTCGAGGTGCGACAAGTCGAGATGATCCCGCCCGTCGGCCACGCCGTGGACGTGAAGCACCCGAGTCCGGGCCAGGTGGCGGTCCAGGTGTTCCTCCACCGAGTACCCGCCCAGGAGGAGGTGGCCGATGTCGAGACAGACCGAGAGCCCCCGCTCGATCACCACGTCCTCGACGAGGGCGAAGGGATAGTCGAGGGTCTCGACGCACAGGGCCTCGGGCCCGACGGATTCGCAAAGGACGTCCAGGGAACGCCGGTGGTTGTCGAGCCAGCGCGGCAGGTCGTCGGAAGGCATTCGGCCGCGCCGGTCGCCGTGGAAGTGGAGGAGGTACCCGTGGGGGCGCAGGGGCTCCACGCGCTCGACGATGCGCTTGCACTTGCCGATGGACGCCACCCGCACGTCCTCGTCGGCATGGCCCAGGTAGGCGTCGAGGGGCAGGTGGACGGTGTAGGTCAGGTTCGATTCCTCGGCGATCGCGGCCAGGGTCGATACGGTCGCTTCGTCGGGAATGTTCGAGATCTCATCGGACTCGAAGAGGACGAGCTCGATGTCGTCCACCTTGTCGGCGAGATAGCGAACGTTCGGCAGGATGTCGTCGGGAACGATGTAAGACGACGTGCCGAAGCGAAAGGGAAAGCGCCCCTTGAGGCCCGCACTCATAATTCGGAAGTCTCCTCCGTAGCGCGGCGGACCTCTTCGCCCCGCCGCAGCGAAAATCCGGCGGCCCCGACGACAGCGGCGGCCGCAACCAGCAGGAGCAAAGAGGACACCTTCGATGCCAGGGTCAGCAGGACGGCCGCCTCCGCCAGCTCGCAGGCGGCGCCGAGGGTATCGCCCGTGATGCCGCCGATCTTGCGCCGCGCCCAGAGATTGAGCAGGAGCACGACGGCCACGGTCACCGCCGCAGCGGCCATCCCGCGCGCCCCGGCGAGGATCGTCCCGACAACCAGGAGCGCCGATGCGGCATATATGGCGAGGCGGGGCCGGCTGTGCGCCAGGAAGACGGAGGCCAGGCCCCCTTCCTGCCGCGCGTAGGGCAGGGTGGTGAGCGCCACGACCAGCATGCACCGGCCGGCGAAAGGCGCCAGGAACGCCGCCCGCACCCGCAGCCCCTCGCTCGTCTCGCCCAGGGCCGCCGCCTTGACGCCCAGCACGAAGACGAGGGCCAGGACGCCCATGGTCCCGATCCGGCTGTCGCGCATGATCTCGAGGATGCGCTCCCGCGGCCGCGCGCTGAGGAACCCGTCGGCCGTGTCGGCGAGCCCGTCGAGGTGCAGCCCGCCCGACACGGCGGCCAGGGCGGCCACGAGCAGGACGGCCGCCGCCCACGGCGGGAACATGCCGAAAAGCAGAGCCGCCGCCACGGCGGAGACCACCCCCGCCACCAGTCCCACGGCCGGAAACAAGGGAAGTCCGCGGCCGATCTCGTCGGCTTCGAACCGGATCGGCACCGGAAACACCGTCAGAAACTGGAGCGCCGCCAGGAAAGGTCTCACGACGGCACCTCTTCGACCGCTTCGGACGCCCGGGACACCGCCGCCTCTTCAAAGGTGGCAATCTTCGTAAGCACGCGGGCCGCGGCGTCGACCAGGTGGAAGGCGAGCGCCGCGCCGGTCCCTTCGCCCAGGCGCAGGCCGAGGTCCAGCAGGGGCTTCTTGCCGAGACGGGCCAGGGCGGCGCCGTGGCCGCACTCGACGCTCGCGTGGGCCGCGATCATGTAGTCCGCGGCCACCGGGACCAGGGCCTGGGCAACGAGCGCCGCGGCGGCCGAGATGAATCCGTCGATGATCACCGGCTTGCGCTGGGCGGCCGCGCCGACGATGAGCCCCGCCAGTCCCGCCAGCTCGAATCCGCCCACCTTGGCCAATGCGTCCATGGGGTCGCTCGGATCGGGACGATTCACCTCGAGGGCGCGTTCGATCACCGACACCTTGTGCCGCCACCGCGCGTCGTCGATGCCCGTGCCGCGGCCGGTCACTTCCACCGGCGGCCGATGGCAGAACACCGACACCAGGGCGCTGCTCGGGGTTGTGTTGCCGATGCCCATCTCGCCCGTGGCGAAGACGTCAATATCGGGACCGAGGGCTCGCGCCACGTCGATGCCCGCCGCCACGGCCGCTTCGGCTTGCTCCCGCGTCATGGCGGGGCCCTCCGTCATGCAGGCCGTGCCCGGGGCGATGCGCCTGTCCAGCACGCGCCCCGAAGCCACGAGGTCGGACAGGTCGCCCGCCACCCCCATGTCCACCACCACGACCCGCGCGCCTGCCGGCTCCGCCAGGGCGTTGATGCCGGCGCCTCCCGCCGCGAAGTTGCGGACCATCTGGACCGTGACCTCGCGGGGGTACTGGCTGACGCCCTGCTCCGTGACGCCGTGGTCGCCCGCCATCACCACCACCGCCCGCCTCGCCACGGGCGGGTCCAGGGACCGCGTCATGCCCGCGAGGTCCTCGGCCAGGTCCATGAGTCGGCCCAGGGCGCCCCGCGGCATGGTAAGCTGATCGAGCCGGGCCCGGGCCCGCGCGCGCCAGGTTTCGTCGGGAGCTTCAACAGCGGTCGCCGCTTCGGAAATCGTCGTCAACATGGTAGTTTCCCCCCAATGCCGTTCGTGCCGCGAAGAACGCCGGACCGCGTCCTCGGGCCTCTTGGCTCGCGGGGAAGTGTACCGGCAACGCCCCGCTTTCCGTTAGCAGGATTTCGCAATCCCCGGCCGAGCCCACAATCCCCTCCCGATTCGCGGCCGCCTTCGCTACAATAACGGGCCGCACCGTTCCCGTCCCGGCCGCAGCCGAAGTGACCCCATCGAGAAAGGAGCCGCGTCATGATCGTTGGCGTTCCCCGAGAGATCAAGGCGGATGAAGACCGCGTGGCCCTGGTGCCTTCGGGCGTGGCGGCCTTCGTTCAACAGGGCCACACGGTCCTGGTGGAACAGGGCGCGGGACTCGGCAGCGGCATCCCCGACGCCCAGTACCAGGCCGCCGGCGCGCAGATGGTCTCCGCGGCCGAAGGGATTTGGAACCGGGCGGAACTGGTCATCAAGGTGAAGGAACCGCTGGGCGACGAGCTTCGCCTGCTCCGGCCCGGACAGGTGCTCTACACCTACCTGCACCTGGCCTCCGACGAATCCCTGACGCGGACCCTCCTCGAACGCGGGGTCACGGCCATCGGCTACGAGACCATCCAGCTCGACGACGGCTCGCTGCCCCTCCTCTTCCCCATGAGCGAGGTGGCGGGCCGGCTCGCGGTTCAGAAAGGCGCCAGGTGCCTCGAGGCCACGTCGGGCGGACGGGGCGTGCTGCTGAGCGGCGTGTCGGGCTTGCGCCCGGCCGACGTGGTGATCCTGGGCGCC
>CAYVOE010000468.1:0-4135 GCA_964452795.1 uncultured Nitrospiraceae bacterium | reverse complement strand
TGGGCCGGCGGCAGGTGGCGCCGGTGCAGTCGCAGGGGGGCATCCAACAAAGCCGGCTTGCCGTCCGTCTCCGCGAGTCCCACGAACACCGGTTCGGCGGGCGGACACGAACGCCGGCCGAGACACAGGGGCCAATGGGGATCCTGCAGGGCCTTGGCAAGTTCGGCGAGTTTCTCCGGGGCTCCCTCCAGGGCGACGAGAAACGACGCGTCCTGCAGGTAGTAGCGCTCGGTGACGACGGGATCCTTTCGGGGCTTGCCTGAACTCGTGGGAGCGAAGTACTCGCGAGACCCTCGGAAGACGCCACCGCCCGCCGTGTGAAAGTCGCGGAGCAAACGGCCGGGTCGGTCCACGCGGACGTGCATGGGGAGGGCCGCCAGGTCGGCCGGACTTTCGGAGCGGTCCCGGCCGAGGGCGCAACAGAGCAACCCGATGACACCGCTTTTCGTGGGCTCGAGGCCGGTGTCCCGGTCGGAAAAGCGGGAACGATACCCCCAGCTCTGCAGGGGCCCCGCCAGTCGCAGGAGCAGGCAGCTCATCCCAGGATCTCCATGACGTTGTCGACCAGCGCGCGGTAGCCCTCGACGAACACGATGCCCGCCGGTTCCTCGAGCCCGGGCAGCGCGTGCGTTCCCAGGTAGTGGGCTTCGTCCACGGGCACCATCTTGCGCATGCACTCGAGATGGTTGTGAAGGGCATCCGCCGACGCGGTGCCGAGATCTTTGCCGTTGCGGGCCCGTGCGGGGTCGAGGTAGGCGTTGACCAGGTTCAGCGGCATGCCTTTTGTCCGTACGGCGGCCAGGGCGTAGAAGGGCGGCGTGAAGTGGGCATGGCCGTTCAGCTTGCCCGTGGGAATGGCTTCGTACGAGGCCAGCAGGAAGGCCTCGATGGTCTTCCGCGTCAGTTCGGCGTCGTTGGAAAGGTTCTCCAGGAGCTTGGGCACCGAAATGCAGGTGTAACGATAGAAGACGGAGGCGTTGAACTCGGCGGTGCCGAGCATGCCCGCGCCGGCGTCTTCCCCTTCGCTTTGATCCTTGAGGTCGTCAGCCGCGGTCCAGTAGTCCATCTCCTGGCTCAGTTTGTGCGTGGAGACGGCGTGGGCCACCTGGGCGGCGGCATCGACGTTGAGGCCGGTAGCTTCGGCGAGCATCCGACCGAAAAGGGCCACATCGGCGGATGTTCGGGCTCCCTTTTTCATCCAATCCTTTTCGCCGCTTCGGTAGGCATCCAACAGGGCGAGGAGTTCCTCGTCGCCGAAGTAGAGACCCACAGACGTAAGGTTTTTTCGCTTCTTATCGTCGCTGGCCAGCTCGCGCCGAAAGTCGTCGGCCGTTTTCTCGGCCTCCTCCTGGCTCAGTCCCTTCTCCAACAGGTAGGGGAGGAGTTTCTTGTCGCGCATCTGTTTCGAACGCGTTGCCACCGCTTTGTCCACGGTTTCCGCGAAGGATTCCGCCTGACGGATGGCCCGCTTGAGACACTGGCTCGAGATGCGGGCGCGGCGAAATTCACCAAAGGTGCAGTCCTTGGGCGAGTTGTTGCCGTCGCGGTTGACACACGACGGCGGGAAACTCTGGAGCAGATGCAGTTCGACGGTCTTGGCGTTCATACCTCGTCCTCCTCCCGATCGGTTTCGTTGGTTTCCATTGACTCGGACGGGCCGCGCCAGAACTCGCGCGCCCAGTGGATCCGGATGCGGTTGCGGTAGTCTTCATTCGAGCCGAGCAGGCCTTGAACGTCCCAATAGAACCGATGCCAGTTGATGGGAACTCCGGCGCTTTCGCACAACGACACGAGGCCTTCGAGGTGCCGGGGCAAATCCTCCGGATCCGCGTCGAGGGCGGACGTGAGGCGTGCCTCAACGCCCGCTTCGCCGTGTTTTCCTTCCGGGTTGCCGTCACGCATTGTCGCTTTCCACAGGGAAGCACCCAACGACCCGATCGGCGCATGCTGGGGATGGCCCGCAAATAACGACGCGGTAATGAAGGACGCCCGGGTTGCCGGTCCTCCGTCTGCAGAAAGGAACGGTGCTATGACGGTCAGCATGCGGGAGACCGACCCGGGGGGCTTGCCCTTGCCCGCGCGAAGGGCCGCGAGGGCGCCTCGTTCCTGGCGCTGGGCCAATTCGATGAGGTGTCTAACCAGGGGAACTTCTTGCGGGGGGGCGTTTGTCATGGGTTCACTCCTCTTGCCTTCGTTTCGCCTCGATGGTCGGCCTTGCTCACTGCGAATTCGGCTCGGAACCGCCGTGCAGTTGGAGGGAGACGGTCGATGGCGCGTTGGTAGGCGTTCTCAGACGCCGATCTCAGTAACTCGGCCCATGCATTCTCATCAAAGTCATCGCACGCGATCCGTTCGCCGAAGGGAGCCAAGGCGGCCCAGAACTCCACCAAGTCCGGAGCCAACTCGTGGAGCAACCGGTCGACGTCCTTCTTTTTCTCTTTCTCCCTTCCCATGTCTTCAGATGCGTCTTGCAGGTACCGTTGAGCGAAATCCTTGATGCGACTTCGGGTCCTATTGGCCGTGACTTCAGCCGATTCGACCGCTCTGACCAACCGCGCATAGCGGTCGTCGTCTGCTATCACGGAGACGCCAAAGGGGAGCATTTCGTCTCGCCAGAGTTCGGTGGTGGGTCCCTTGGCGTCTCCGGCAACGGCACAAACCCGCATGCTCACGGGCAGGTCTCGGGGGAAGAGGCCCCGATGATAAAGCCGACGAAGCTGATCCACGGCCGCCAACCGGCGCTGATTCCCCTGGCAACTGAAGAGCACATGGGCCGAGCGCCACAGCGCCCGTCCGGATTCAAGCTTCAGGGGTACATATTCCTTGCCGGAGTAGTCTTTGCACATGACCACCATCGGGTCCTCGCTGCGTTCGGTCGTCGACATGTCGGCGCCGGGCGCCAGCATTGCCCACCGTATGGCCGCGTCGGGAGGCTCCCATAAGAGACGCGCACGACGTGACGTCCAGAGGTACCGTTGCACCAGATCAGCCGGTACAGACGTGTCGCCGGTCGAGTGTCCGTAGGTCTCCCAGGAATACTTCGCCGGTGCCTCCTCCTGAACGAGAAGATTGAGCAGAAGCGTTTCCGTCAGGTTCCTTCCGCACAGCGTCGCGACGGTTCGCATGGCCAAAGGGCCGCTTCGATAGCCTCCGCCGCTGCTCCCCGCATACGCGTTGGTTGTGATCAGACCTCGTGCCAGTACCGCCAGGGGGCGGCAGACGGGATCGGTCTCAATGCTGTGATCCGCGAACACCGCGTTATTCTTGCGGGCCGCTTCGTAAACAAGGAGGTGTGCAGGGTTGCGAGTCTTGTCGAGATCCGGTACTTGTCCAAAGGGGTATTGCGTATCGAAGAGGTCCCACGCGCCTGCTTGAGAACTGACATACTGGGCGCACCCCTTCATGAACTCGGTGCGTGTCTCCCACAGTTGGTTCCAGCGCTTCAACGAGGTTGGGGTTTCCGTCAGGTGGGCGATGGCCAGGAGGAAGCGTGTAAGCGCGGCTACCTCGGGCGGCGATCCCGCAAGCGCCAGGAATTCCTCGGATCTCGAGAAAACTTCGTATAGGTTGACGTCGGTGGCGGTGCCGTCGACGCGGACCACCGGGATCCACGGCTGTTCATCGAGCCGGAAGCTAGTCATCGGTTTTCCTCCAATCGAGGCCTCGGTGAGCGTCGTATGCAAGTTCATAGTCCCCGACGCGCGTCCGGCCCTCCTCCAGGACGACCGGGCGGGTCCGGGAGAGTACGCCCTTCCCGCGCCAGGCGGGCAACGGTTCTTGTGCGGCAAGTGCTCTCCACAGCGGAAACGGGGGCGAAACGGACACGCTGGCCCGGAAGACGTCGAGGGGACGTTCGGGATCGCCGCCGTGGACGGTGACGAGCCCATGGGTGGCCTCGTGCAGCAAGGCAATCGTGATGGACGGACGGTCTTCCAAACGGGTTCGGGCGGCAAGCTGCGATCCTTCCCGGTCATCGAGCTCGTTGAGGTCGAGGGAAGCCTCAACGAGCAGACAGTCTGGGTCGTCCACAGGCGGGATGGCGGCCCGATCGGCTTGTTGGCGCTGCCACTGGGTTCGTGCCGCGAGTTGCGCATCCAGCACCCGCAACTGCTCGTCCCAGGCCGACAACGCCTCC
>CAYVOE010000467.1:0-4168 GCA_964452795.1 uncultured Nitrospiraceae bacterium | reverse complement strand
GTCCATGTACAGCACATTGCCGCCGCCGGGCACGTGGTTGAAGCTGGCGGCGTTGGCGGTCACGGTGTCCACCATGACGGGGATGGTGGTCTGGGCCTGGGCGCTCGCGGCGGGGTTGTTGATGTCGGTGATCATGAACCGCTCGATGCCTTCCTTCACCCGCATCAGGGTGTTGCCGCCGCCGTTGCCCGTGCCGGGACCGGCGCCCGAATAGCCCGTGGGCGCGTCGGGGAAGTACGAGAGCTGGGGTCCCGGAAACCGGGCGTCGTTCATATTGGCCACGGGCAGATCGATCTCCTTGATGTTGAGATCGTCGATGTAACGGCTGAACGACACCCCGATGGGGTTGGTGCCGCTGCGGTAGCGGCGCTGGACCAGGGCCAGATTGTCGAGCTCCTCGTCCCGCGTCGTGACCCACGCGAAGTACAGGTAGCTCAACGTGCTGAATCGGTCGGGATCCACCACCCGCTGGCCGTTCACCAGCTTATACCAGAAGCCCACGTTGTTCGGGCCTCCCGTATCGAGCAGGGTCTGTCCGTCCTGGTCCGAAGGACATACGATGAGCTTGTCTTCCGTCATGTACTCCGGATACAAGGCGGGCCCGTTGATGGAGGCCAGGCTGCGGCGGGACCGCGGGAACTGGCCTTTGTGCTCGCCGGCGAACATCTTGAACACCAGGCCCATTTGCTTGAGGTTGTTCTGACAGGCGGACCGGTTCGCCGCCTCCCTCGCCCGCGCCAGCGCGGGAAGCAGGATGGCCGCGAGGATCCCGATGATGGCGATGACGACCAGCAACTCAATCAGCGTGAACCCGTATGCACCTCTGTTACGTGTAGTCATGACCGTACCCTCTCATGCATGCCTTGCGGAACGCCCGCAAATTCGGTCGGCGACGATGGACAGGGGCAGGGAAAACCGGAACGGGAAGAAGGGGCTGTCGGAGGCAGGCGGTGTGTGCCGGCGCGACCGGAAGGGCGCGCCCGGTGACCCGGATCGCTGAGGAACCGCCGCATCACACCCAGGACCCTCCGTAGCGGCACGTAGCCGCGGCGCTGGCGCGGGGGACCGACTGCATCCGTTTACTGCAAACCGTTGCAGTCCCATCATCCCACGGATCCCCCCTTTTGTCAAGGGGGTAGTTCCCTACATCTCCCAGAGGGTATAACCCTCGTATCAACAGCTATTTACAGCGACTCCCGGAGCGATAGGCGGCGGATCCGCCCCCATCGGCACTTTCCCCCGTTCCCTGCGGACGAGGGTGTTCTACCCGTCTCCCACGCCGGCCACACGGGTTCGAGCGCCCCGGTCCTCGGGTTCAATCCCGAACGGCTTTTCGGTATGCTTCCTGCACACGAGTCAGAATTCGCATACTCGAGGAGGGGCTATGAATCCTTTGCAGCCATACCTGGACAAGATAAGCAACATCACCTCGGGGTACATGCGTTCGCAGATACTCTTCGTGGCGAACGAAGGCGGGGTGTTTCCGTTGCTGGAGGAGCCGCGGACGGCCCCGGAGGTGGCGGAGTCGCTGGGCTGGGACGGCCGGGGCACGCGGATGCTGCTGGACGGCCTGGTGGCGCTGGAACTGGTCGAGAAGCAGGACGGCCGCTACCGCAACGGCGAAGCGGCCTCGGCCTGCCTGGTGCCGGGCAAGCCGGGCTATCAGGGCTACTACCTGCGGCACCAGCGGGGGTCCTGGGACACGTGGGCGAAGCTCGACGACGCCGTGAAGACCGGCGGGGCGGCCCAGGTGAACCGGCCGGAGCGCACGCCGGAGCAATTGCGCAACTTCATCCTGGCCATGGCGGAACTGGGCCGGCTGAGCGCGGAGCAAATGGCCGACGCCGTCGACTTTTCGCCGTACCGGCACGTGCTGGATCTGGGCGGAGGCCCGGGGACGTACTCCATCGTGCTGCTGCGGCGGTACCCCGAGATGCGGGCCACGGTCCTGGACCGGCCGGCGGTGATCGAGATCGCCAAGGAGCAGGTCCGTCGGGCCGGGCTCGAGGACCGGTTCAACTACATTGCCGGCGACTTCCTCGAGGTGGACTTCGAACAGGGCTATGACCTGATTCTGCTGTCGAACATCATACATATGCTGTCGCCCGAGGCGAACCGGACGCTGGTGGCGAAGTGCTTCGAAGCGCTGGAGCCCGGCGGCGCCCTGGTCATCAAGGACTTCCTGGTCGACGAGGACCGCTCCGGGCCGGCCTTCAGCCTGGTCTTCGCCCTGCACATGCTGGTGAATACCGGCCAGGGCGACACTTATCCCGTGTCGGAGGTGGCGGCCTGGACGGGAGATGCGGGATTTGAGCCCGGCGAACTCGTGGAGCAAACCCCGCAGACCCGGCTCTGGGTGGTCAAGAAGCCGCGCTGATCCGGGCGCGTTTCTTTGCGCCGCGCCCCAGCCCGGCATATGATAGGATGCTTCGTGTCCGCTCATGGATTCCGGAAGGAGGAGATCTCGTTGAACAGGAGCATTTGGCCTCCGGCCGTCCTGGTCCTGGCCGCCGTCCTGGCCGGCTGCGCCACGACGACGCCGCCCAACCAGGAGGCCGCGGTGCTGCGCGCCAAGGATCGGGTGGCGCCGTCGCTGGTCCACATCCGGCCCGTGAAAGAGGTTTTCGCGGCGGGCCGGCGCGAGGAAGTGGTGGTCCAGGGCAGCGGATTCATCATTTCGCCCGACGGATACGTGGTGACCAACGAGCACGTGGCCGGGCAGAGCGACCGGGTGAAGTGCATCCTCCCCAGCAAAGAGGAGCTGGACGCGGAGGTGGTGGGAACGGACCCCTACACGGACATCGCCGTGCTCAAGCTGCGCACGGACCGCACCGACCTGCCCCACGTGAAGCTGGGCTCCTCGGACCGCCTCGAAGCGGGCCAGACGGTGCTGGCCCTGGGCAGCCCCCACGGCCTGTCCCGATCGGTGTCGTCGGGCATCGTAAGCGTCACGGACCGGTACCTGCCGGACCAGGACGAAGAAACGGCGCCCTTCAACAACTGGATCCAGACCGACGCCGCCATCAACCCCGGGAACAGCGGAGGTCCTCTGGTGAATCTCCGGGGCGAAGTGGTGGGCATCAACGCGCGCAAATTGACCCACGCCGACAACGTGGGCTTCGCCATCCCCATCGACGTCGCCAAGCCCATCATCGAGGAGCTCATCGAGAAGGGGAAGGTCGAGCGCAGCTGGATCGGCGTCAGCCTCCAGGAAATGATGAGCACCACCGAAGACCCCACGCGCAAAGGCGTGGTCGTGGCCGACGTGGACCCCCTCTCCCCCGCTTCCGACGCGGGCATCCAGCCGGGCGACATCCTCCTGGCGGTGAACGGCGAAGAGGTGAACGCGCGGTATGTCGAGGGCCTGCCCGCGGCGCGGCGCACCATTGCCTCCCTGGCCGTGGGCGAGCCGGCGACACTGCGGATCCTGCGCGGCGCGGAGACCGTCGATGTGACCGTGACCACGGTGCAGAAGAGCAATCCCCGGGGCAACGAGGCGGAGTTCGAGGCCTGGGGTTTCAGCGCCAAGGAGGTGACTCCGCTGGTGGCGCGCCAGGCCCAGTTGCCGTCGCTCCAGGGGTTGCTGGTGTCGGGCGTCCAGGTCGGCAGCCCCGCCGGCAACGCCCGCCTTCAGCCCGGCGACATCGTATTGAAAGTGGACGACCGGGACGTGGCGGACCTCGAGGACTTCCGCGCGGCCTACGACGAGGCCGTGGCGGCGGGCAAGCGTCTGGTGCTGCTGGATGTGAAGCGGGGCGCCCTGAGCCGGTACGTCCTGCTCGAGCAGAACGGTGCGAACGGGACGACGGCGGCGATGATCGGTCCGGCCGCGGAAGGAGCCGAACTCGATGTGGAGTAGTTTGACGTTGATCCTGGCGGCGGCCGCCTTCGGCCAGTCGGCCAACGCCGCCGCGGCGCCGGCCTTCACGGAATCGATGCTGCAGGAGGCCTATGCGCGCGTGGCGCCCGCCATCTGCGTGCTGTCCTACTCCTTCGAAGTCACCAACCCCAACACCGGCAACCGCACCAAGCAGGACGCCAGTTCCGTGGGGCTGCTGGTATCGCCGAACGGGCTCATCATAGCTCGGGGCCATATGTCGCTTGAAAACGTCGAGCCCTTCAACATCCGGGCCGTCGTGGGCCACGGTCCGGGTTCGCACGACTATCC
>CAYVOE010000466.1:0-4170 GCA_964452795.1 uncultured Nitrospiraceae bacterium | reverse complement strand
CGCGCCGAACTCCTCCTGCCGCGGCGTGATGAACACGCCGTCGAGGGTCCAGTACTCTTCCGGTACGAAGGCCCGGATCTCGGCTTCGCGGTCGCACACCATCCGGACCGCCACCGACTGGACCCGTCCCGCGCTCAGACCTTTCTGGACCGCCCACTGCAGGAAGGGGCTGATCTTGTAGCCCAGGAGCCGGTCGAGCACGCGCCGGGCCTGCTGGGCGTTCACCAGGTTCTCGTCGATGGGCCGGGGATGGCGCGCCGCCTCGCGGACGCTGCGCTGGGTGATCTCGTTGAACACGATCCGCTGGATGGGTTTCTTCGAACCCAGGATCTGGGCCACGTGCCATCCGATGGCCTCGCCCTCCCGATCGGGGTCGGAAGCCAGCAGGATTTCGTCCACCTTCTCCGCGGCCTTTTTCAGCTCTCCGATGTGTTTGGACGCCTCCTTGAGCTGAACGTATTTCGGCTGGAAGCCGTTGTCGACGTCGACGCCCAACTCGCTCTTGGGCAGATCGCGGACGTGGCCGAAGCTCGCCTTCACCACATAGTCCGAGCCCAGGAACTTGTTGATGGTGCGCGCCTTCGCCGGCGATTCCACCACTACCAGGTATTTTGGCATCCAAGAGCTCCTATATACGCAAGAAAGCGCCGCACCCCTCGCGGGATGGGCGCTGTATTATACTTGTATAGCAATAATTAATGCAGCGTTTCCCCGGGTCCCTCAAGGACGTTGAACATCGTCTGCTGCGACTCCACGTCGCGCCCGCCGTATACCACAGACGCTAACAAATAATCCAGCTCGTCCAATCCCACCACGCCCTCAAAATGACCCAGCCGATCGAAGATCATTTCCCGCTCGAAGGGGTCCAGCAGACCGTACCGGTCCAGCCGGAACAGGGCGTCCCGCGCCTCGTCCGACAGCTTGAACTCCTCGTAGACGGCCAGGGTCCGCACCGCCCGGACCCGGTATTCCTCGATCCGCGGCCGCGCCTGAAATCTCGGTCCCACCATCCGGATCGCCGCGTCGATGTCGCGCTTGTTGTATCCCTGGCGCCGCAGCCAGGATCGGATGACCGTTTCCGATTGCGGCGCGTCCGGATGCTCGTCCATCTTGCGCAGGATCACGTCTACAAGTTTCAGAAGCGACTGCTTCATTCAACACTCCTGATGACCTCGGAAGAGGCCGTGCCCCCGGTAACGAGGTCATTGTAGGCCCCGATCCCGGGGGAGTCAACCATACAACGGTCGCAGTTTCCGCAGTTTAGTGCGGCCTGCCGAACCGCTTCCGACCTCTTATAGACGACCCCAACCCGGGATCCATTCTACAACCCCGGAGGGCCGGCGTCTCTTCCCGGGGGCCGCTACTCGACCGGTTCCGCCTCGCCCACGTGTACCTGCGGAAGGCGCGGAAGGGGCCGGCGTGGCCGGGCGCCGAACTCGGGCACGGCAGGCGGTTTGCGCTTGAGCCGGCGCATGACCTCCTTGACGGCCCGCTCGAGCTGCCGGTCCACGCCCTTGACGAAGTCCTGGGGTCGGAGCTCGACGGTTATATCGGGCTCGGTGCCGTAATTCTCCACGTTCCAGCCCACGTCGACGAACCAGAAGGAGTATTCGGGCTGGGTCGTAAGACCGCCGTCGACGAAGGACTGCTTGGGCGCGATGCCCACGACGCCGCCCCAGGTCCGGGTGCCCACCAGGGGGCCGAGCTTCATCAGCTTGAAGCAGTGGGAGAAGATGTCGCCGTCGGATCCCGCGTACTCGTTGGTCAGGCCGACGAGGGGCCCCATGGGCGAATCGTAGGGGTACGGTATGGGAGCGCCCCAGCGCCGAACGTCGTATCCGATGCGGCGGCGCGACAGCTTCTCGAGGATCAGGGGCGACACGTGGCCGCCGCCATTGAATCGCACGTCGATGACCAGCCCCGGCCGCGACAGTTCCGCCAGGTAGCCGCGGTGGAACTCGGCGTAGCCCCGAGGCCCCATGTCGGGGATATGGATGTACCCCGCCATGCCGTTGGTCTTCTTGTGGACGTAGGCCCGGTTTCGGGCCACCCATTCACGGTACCGCGCTTCGGACTCGCCCGCCAGGGCCTTTACCACCGCCACGCGGGGCTTGCCCGTCCGGCCGTCCACGACGGCCAGCTCCACTTCCTGGTTGGCTTGGTTCACCAGCAGCTCGCCCGGAGGACGGCCTATGCTCAGACGCTGGCCGCCGATGGCGATGAGGATGTCCCCTTCCTTGATGTTCAGTCCCGGCCGGTTCAGCGGAGAGTCCTTGGACTCGTCCCACGAATCGCCCCGGACGATGTGCACGATGCGGTAGCCCTGGGTTTTCTCGTCATACTCGAAGTCGGCTCCGAGGAATCCCTGGGCGTAGTTGGGCCCGGGCCGGTAGTCGCCGCCGTATTCATAGGCATGAGACGTCCCCAGCTCGCCCTGCATCTCCCACATGAGATCGGAGAACTCGGAGCGGGTGCCGATGCGGTCCAACAGGGGCAGGTATCGCTCGTAAACCGCCTGCCAGTCGATGCCCGACATGTCCTCGGACCAGAAATGGTCGCGCTGCATGCGCCAGGCCTCGCGGTACATCTGGCGCCACTCCTTGGGCGGCACCACGGAGACCCGGATGCGGTGCAGGTCGATCCAGCCCGTGGCCCGGCAGGGTTCGTCCTTGCCGAAGCCGTTGGGACCCCGATCGGCCGGCTTCTCGCCGGCCCGGACCACGCGCAGGCGATAGCCCGACCGGTAGGCCAGGGTCTTGCCGTCGCGCGACAGGACGAACTGGCTCACCCCGCCCATGAGGGTGTCCTTGCGCTGTTCCCGGAAGTCGTACATGTGGAGCAGGCCCCGGCTGTCGTCGCGGGCCCCGCCGGGCTTGCCCAGGCTGCCTTCCGTCGGATAGGACGTGAGCAGGACCCGGCCGTCGATGCCGGCGATCTGGCCGTAGCGCCCTTCCGGAAAGGGGAAGGCCACGATGCGGCGCTGGATGCCCTCGAAATCGATCTGGATGCCCCGTTCCGGCTCGGGCACGGGAGGCGCCACCGCCACCGGCGCGGGCGTCGGGTCCTCGGTCTCGTCCTCCTCCTCCTTCTTCAGCGCCTCCGCCACGGGCGGCGCCGGAGCGGCCTTGGGCGGCTCGTCGGGCCGGGACAGCAGCTTCGGCAGGGGCACGAAGGGGTTCGGCAGGTCCTTGCGCAACGTGATCAGGAGCGGGCGCATGGCCTGAGGAAAACCCAGATCGAAGTGCAGCTCGTCGTAGACCGGATTGAACTCCCGATATGACAGGAAATACAGGTAGTTGCCGTTGGGATCCCAGGCCGGGGCCACGTCGACGAACTCGGGCGGGGTCACGGTCCACCGCTCGCCCGTCTCGACCTTGCAGATCCGGATCGACGAGGTCCGCTCGGTGGTGGCGATGCTGTAGGCCAGCCAGCGCCCGTCGGGCGACCAGGCCGCGCTCCGAAAGACCTCGTACGGGCTGTGGTCCAGGACCCGGACCGACGGCTCGTCCACGTCCACCAGCAACAGTTCATGGCGGTGGTTGCGCACGGCCACCTTGTTCTCGGTGGGCGACACCGACAGGCCGATGGGACGGCCGATGTCGAGTCCCGTGAGCCGGTCGGGCGGCGCGTAGCTGCTGCAGGTGTGTACCTCGAGGGCCTCCTCGCCGTCGGTGTCCGCCACCGTAATGAAGCGGCGGCCGTCGCTGAGCCACTCGGTCTGACGGTAACGCACGCCGTCGCGCTGACCGTGCTGGAGCACCGGCCCTTCCCAGTTGGCCATGGTAAACACCTTGCCGCGCACGGTCACGGCCAGGGTATGGCCCTCGGGATGGAGCGCGAACTCCTGGAAGTAACGCACCGGGTCCACGAACTTGCGCTGGCGCTGGGCCCGGGGGCTGCGCATGTCCACCTCGAGGAGGGTGCACGCGTCCCGCTCGATGTCGTAGAGGTAGAGGTCGGCCCCGGCGTGGTACACGATCCGGCGGCCGTCGGTGCGCGGCGACCGGCAATAGTAGTCGTCGTGGTGGGTGTGGCGGCGCAGGTCGTCGCCCTCCAGCCCGCACGAGTACAGGTTGCCGATGCCCTCGTGGTCGGAGACGAAGTAGATCCGGTCGCCGATCCACATGGGCGCCGTCAGATTGCCGTCCGTGGGACGCAGGGCCTGAAACT
>CAYVOE010000465.1:0-4172 GCA_964452795.1 uncultured Nitrospiraceae bacterium | reverse complement strand
GGCTTTCGGTCATCAGCATGAAGACCAGGTTGACCCGTCGGATCACGGGGCTCCGGGCCCAGTTGAGGAAGGTGGCGAGGGCTTCGCCGGCGCGGTCGTCGGCCCCGCAGATGAGCTCGGCGTAGTCGAAGATAAAGGCGGACTTGCGGGTGCGGCTGTCCTCGCCCACCAGGAGCAAGGACACGAGCCGGTCGAGGGCGCGCAGGGCCTGGACGGGGTCGCGGGGGAGGTTGTTGGCGTCGGTGCCCAGCGTCCGGCCGAGGAGGGCGTTCATGCGGGTGAGGCGGCGGGGATCGCCGGCGGCGCTGGGCCGGAGGCCCCGTCCCATGTCGTAGTGGAGGACGAGGTCGTACCCGCCGAAGAAGCGCCGCGTCAGGAAGTCGGCCACGGGCTCGACGGTGTAGCCGGAGGCGTCCGCGCTGCCCACCGTGTCGGCCACGTTGCCGTGGAGGATGAACAGGCTGGCTCCGCCCGCGAGGTAACTGCGCTTCAATTGTTCTGCCCACTCCGGCCCCGGCGCGTATGACATAACGACTCCTCTCGAGCTTCGGCGATTGACGGACCCCTCCGAGGGGGTTCCGCAGATAATATCAGTTTTCGCCGGGAGGATAGAGGGGGAATTTGGGGCGGGTCGGAGCGCGAGGGGGAGGGGCGACAGGGTGCGCCCCCGGAGGCCGCTTGTGGGGAAAGCGGATCCGGGGGCGCGAATCTTCGATGCGAAGCGGCGTTTTAGCGGTCCGGTTCGGAGGGTTCGGAGATCTCCCGGAGCGCTTCGCCCATCTCCTCTTCCTCGCCGGCACGGGTGGCCAGGTCGCCGAGGGACACGATGCCCACGAGCTGGTCCTGGCCGTCGACGACCGGCAGGCGGCGCACCTGGTACTGCTCCATCAACTGGCGGGCCACGTCGACGTCCTGGTCTTCGTAGCAGAAGATGACCTCGTCGGTCATGGCTTCACTGACGGGGGTGTTCGAGGGGTCGCGGCCTTCGGCGGTGGCGCGGATGGTGATGTCGCGGTCTGTGATCATGCCCAGAAGCCGTTTTCCGGAGCAGACGGGAACGGAACCTACGTTGAGCTCCTTCATCTTCCGGGCGACCTCGTGGAGGCGCGTATCGGGGGTGACGGTCTCAACGTCGGGTGTCAGAACATCCTTCACTCGCATGGCGGCAAGTCTCCTTTGGATGGGGATCGATCGTGGCGGCGCATTCACGGCGCGATGGGATCCGGCGCCGGTGGGCCGCATGAGGGGACACGATGGAAAAAGGGGGCGTAAACTTTTGGGGAAGTTTCGAATTCAGGCGCGCCCCGGGGCGTCGCGCTAGGGGAGCCGAGCCGCGGCGGGGCCAAGGTCCAATTCAATGATAGCTTTGCCGGAGGGACCTGTCAACCGCCGGGACCGGGTCAGGGCACGGGTTGAAAGCCGTGAGACGTGAAGATCGCTTCCGCTTGGGGGCTGGCGAGGAACTCGTAGAACCGTTCCGCGGCCGGGTGGGGACGGTTGCGCTTCAACAGCACCGCGGGGTATCGGATGGGGTCGGACGGGTCGAGATCGAGCTCGAAGGCCACGCATACGCCGGGGGCCACGGCCGCGTCGGTGGCGTAGACGATGCCCGCGTCGGCCTCGCCCCGCTCGACGAAGAACAGGGTCTGGCGCACGTCGCCGCCCGAGACGCATTTGGGTTGAAGGCGATGCCACAGGCCCAGCCGGGTGAGGGCCTGCCGGGCGTATTGTCCCGCGGGCACGGATTCGGGGTCGCCCACGGCCACGCGGCGGACGTCGTCGCGGAGGAGGTCTTCGGGCCGGCTCAGAGGGGCGCGGCCGTCGGCGGGGGCCACTACGACCAGGTGGTTGGCGAGCAGGTCGCGCCGCCGCAGGACAAGGCCTTCGTCGGCGAGGAAATCGGCCCAGTCGCCGCTGGCGGAGAGGAAGACGTCGCCTTCGGCCCCGGCGGCGAGCTGCTTGGCCAGGATTGCCGAGGAGGCGAGGTTGACCTGGACCGGCGTGCCGTAGGCGTCCTGGAAGGCCGCGGCCACGGCTTCGACGGCCTCGGCCGTGCTGGCGGCGGCAAAGAGGCGCAGCGGCCGGTCCCGGTCGCGGGCGCCGCAGCCCAAGGCGGTGGCGGCAAGACTTAGAATGAGCAGAGGCCGGAACATCGTCGAGGACTCCTCCCGGGGGCGAGGCCGGTCAGCCGGCGGGGCCGTCCTTTACCGCGCCGCGGGAGCCCTCGTCGAGCAAGGCCAGGGACTCGAGGGCCTCGCGCCGGACGTTCTCGTCGGGCTCGAGCTGGAGGGCCCGGCGGTAGGCCTCCCGCGCCTCGTCGGCTTTTCCGGCGGCGCGATGGGCGTGGCCCATGAACACCAGGGCGTCCACGTCGGTCGGGTTGTGGGCGAGAGCCTGTTTGAAGGCCTCGACGCTTCCGGGGAAGTCGTCGCAGCCGTATCGGGCGAGGCCGACGTAGTACCAGGGGTCGAAGGAGTCGGGCCGGTCCTCGGTGGCCTTGTCGCAGAGGTCGCGGGCGTCTGCGGGTCGTCCGGCGGTGGCGTAGGCATAGGCGGCGCGGGCCCACAGGTCGCGCGCGGCCGGGGCGCCCTCGGCCGCCCGGCGCAGGATACGGGCGACGTCGTCGTAGCGTTCCCGTTCCCAGAGGAAGTCGACGATCTGCTCGAGGGCGTCGTCGTTTTGGGCGGGCTCGATCGCGTAGGCCCGAAGAAAGGCGCGGCAGGCCTCGTCGAAGCTCGAGTCGCCGAAGGGGTCGGGTTCGACCGGGTCGGAGGGCGCGTGGCCGTTGGCCAGGGACTGGAAGACGTCGCGCGCCTCGGGATATCGCTCGGCCTGCATCAGGGTCAGGGCGAACTCGAAGAGGGCGCTCCGGTGCTCCGGATGGGCGGCGAGGAGCTCGCGGTAGGCCTCGCGGGCCTCGTCTTCCCGGCCGAGCTGCCACAGGGACTTGGCCCGGATCTCCGGGGCGAGGCCGCCGGCGGGATCGAGGGCCTGAGCCTGTTCGCTCGCGATGAGGGCCTCTTCGTGGCGTCCGAGGCGATGCAGGCAATAGGCCGCGCCCTCGAAGGCCTCGGCGCTGGGAATGACGCGGGCCGCCTGCAGGAATCGGCAGAGGGCGGTCTTGAGGACGGCGTCCTCGTTGTCGCCGCAGGCCTCGAGGCGGCGCCAGGCCGAGAGGACCAGGAGCTCGGAAAAGCGGCGCCGCCGAAACAGGCGCAGATAGGCGAGTCTGGCGCTGCCGCGGCCGCGCTTCAGCGTCCTATGGATGAACCCCATGGGGTGGTAAACCTCCTCTCCCGGTGCCGCCTCCGTGGGCACGGGGCTGGGCAAATCGTGCGAGTATAGACGCTTCTCTTGCCATATATATTCGGAGAACCCGCAAGATCCCCTCAAAACTGTAAGTCCAATCGTCTCGGAGAAGCAAATTGTCGATCCGGGGCACGGTCTGTTCGGGCGCAGGTGTGGCCGTGCACGTCGAGGGAGTCCGGCGCGCGGCTAGGCGGATGTGCCGAGCCAGAGGAGCAACGACAGCGCCGCGGCCGCCGCGGCCAGGAGCAGGACATGGGCCGAGGGGCCGGCCCAGGGCAACCGCTGCCGCAACGTCTCGACGAGGACGGTGGGCGGATGGAAGCGGTCTACCCCCTGTCGGATGGCGGACAGCGGCAGATAGGGGAAGAGATCGATGCGGCGCCGGTCCGTGCACAGGATGCGGACGCGCCGGACCGAGCCGTCGGGACCTTCCCATACGGAGACGCAGCCCACGTCGGCCCAGGAGATGTCTTCGTCGCCCGAGGGGCTCTCGATGACGATTCCCCGGTAGCTGACGCGGACCTCGTCCTGGCGTTCGATGTGGAGCCAGTACAGCCCCGCCGCGACGCCCGCCGGGCCGATGACCCCGAGGTACAAGAAGACCATGTGCGCGAGGCGCTCCGGTTCCGCGTCCATCCAGGGGTGGAGGAGGACGACGGCCAACAGGAGCGCCGCCAACACGCCCAACATTGCCCCGGCTCCGAATACGACACGATAGCGCCAAAAGGCCCTCGAGGAGATCTGGGCCACGACTGGATTGGACATCCTATCCCCCTGATGATGCTCGCTATGCCCTGCGCAATGCGCACCGTAAGTATCGCCCACAGGGCGGCTATCCGTCAATAGCGGGTTTGGGGGCGGGG